>JBAYOH010000011.1:0-41962 GCA_041678455.1 Methanofastidiosum sp. | reverse complement strand
CAGTTTGGAAACTCCAATAGAAGACAAGGGGTATGAATTGTGTGAGAAATACCTGCCAAAATCAGTGAAAAAAAAGAATTTGAAGTACAATTGGCTGAAAAGAAGGCATTTCTTTCTAAACAATTAATCTATTCGGCAAAATTTTGAATCGATGAACAGGATAGGGAAGTTAGGTTCACTGAAATACTAAAAGAATCAGGGACAGGGATGTCTTCTGGCGGCATTGATGGTGGGATGAGCCCTAGCTTTAATTTCAGGAAAAAATTTGAATCAAAGGCAAAAGCACATAGATATAAATTCGCCTACAAAGTGACCAGCATCTGATTATGGCAAGAGAAGATTAATTTATTTTTATATTTCAACATAGAATCAAGTTGGCCCTAAAATTAAGGCCAATATCTTTTCTATATATTTAAATATGAGAATCGCTAATGTCATGTATTGATGGTGTTTTAATTGGAATCTGATTTACTTAAAGACCTAAATCCCCAACAGAAGGAGGCAGTTTGTACAACTGAAGGCCCTATACTGATTATTGCTGGCGCGGGTAGCGGAAAGACCGGCGTCATCACAAAAAAGATTGCATACCTCATAGAGAAGGGCGTGCCACAGGAAAATATTCTGGCCTTGACGTTCACAGACAAGGCTGCGGCAGAGATGCTTGATAGGGTCAATAAACTTGTCGGACCGAGTGAGGACATAGCAATAACAACCTTCCACTCTTTTTGCAAGGAGATGATAGAGGACAATATTCTAGAGCTCAAAATGAACTCGCCCCTAAAAGTTATTGAAGATACGGCACAGCTTGTCTGGTTTATCAAAAACATTGACTCGTTTGATCTAAAGTTTATAAAGGTCGGGTTTAAGCCAATCACCTTAGTTGAGGAACTAAGGAAGGTCATCTCAAAGTTTAAGGATGAGTTTGTTACAATTGAAAAGCTAGAAAATTATATCGAAAACAAATCTAAAGAAAAACTAGACCTTGAGAACTACGAGCGGCTTGAAACATTAAAGGACTTATTAAAGGCCTACAAGCATTACGAAGATTACAAAACGAAAAACAATCTAGTTGACTTCGGGGATATGCTTACAAAAATCTATGAGCTAATAAAGGAGAGACCAACTATACTAAAGAAGTATCAAGAGAGATTCAAATACGTACTGATAGATGAGTTCCAGGACACAAACTTCATCCAGCTTCAGATTGTAAATCTCATAGCAAAAATACACCAGAACCTAACTGTCGTTGGCGATGACGACCAGAGCATCTACCGCTTTAGGGGCGCATACCTCACAAATATATCTGAGTTCAAGGAGACTTACCCAAATTATAAGGAGATCGTCCTAGAGCAGAACTACCGCAGTACAAAGAACATCCTGAGCGTTTCAAACAAACTGATATCAAACAAGCCGGATAGATTTGTGAAGAGGCTTTTCACAGAAAAAGAAGAGGGCGAAAAGGTAACAGTTGCGGAGCTTGTAAACGATGGAGAGGAGTCTCACTTCATATTAAACGAGGCCCAGAAACTTTTGAAAACTTACGATTATAAGGATATTGCGATCCTAGTTAGAAGGAAAAAGGATGCGCAGCCGATAATAGATGCTTTTGACAAGCACAAGATACCGTATGAGTTTGTCGGTAATTCTGATTTTTTCAGGGAGCCTTTGATAAAGGATATCGTCTCCTTTGTAAAAATAGCGTTAAATCCTATCGAGTCAAACGTTGAGATAGCTAGAATACTTCAGAGAAAGAAGCTTTGCATACGCCCAGTTCACGTGACACGATTTACCCGATACGCACACAAAAACAAGTTAAGCCTATACGAAGCGTTTGACCACATAGATGAAATAGATGTTGACAGGGAGAAGTTTAACTCTATCAAGGAAAAGATAAAACAGATAGTCTCAGATAAATCAGTTCTAAATATTTCTGCTCTGGTATACAAGATTCTTTTTGATGTTGATTTCTACAAATATGAGGTAACGCTTGATAACAAGAGGAACATCTCGCTTCTAAACCAGTTCTACAAGTTCACCTTAGACTACTATAACATCTACAGGGATAGCGAGTTAGAGGATTTTATTGACTTCATAAACTATGCCTCAAACTTTGAGATGCAGACGGAAACTGGCGAAGAATCTAATGTCATCAAGATAATGACTATTCACACTGCAAAGGGTAAGGAGTTCCCTGTTGTGATCGTTCCTGACCTAGTAAGCGGGAAGCTTCCGACAAGGTATAGGAGTGACAAGTTTGAGATACCAAAGGAGCTCTTAAACGGGGTCCAAAAAGAGTTTGATGAGAGGGAGCTTCACCTCCAGGAAGAAAGGCGCCTCTTTTACGTTTCAATGACAAGGGCTATGAAAAAGCTCTTGATAACATTTGCCAGAAGGTATGGGGACAACAAACGGGACTCTAAAGAGAGCCAGTTTCTTACTGAAATCGATTACACCAATAACCCCGATATAGATTTCATAAAACCAAGGGCAGATCCCGTTGCTATAAAAGAGGAGTCAACTAAGGGTGCGATACGCCAAAGCTACATATTGGATATAATATCCGACCTACACCGGAAGGATTACGCAAGCGTCATACCAAAGCTCATGGTCTTGGACAAGATTGAAGGAAATGATCCTATGGCTTTAATCTCCAGCGTAAAGGACCCAGACTACTCCCTAGTCTTAAGCCAGATAAAAGAGGGAGAGATAAAGAAAGAAAAGATTATCGAAGAGGAGTTCACATTTTCAGCATCGCAGTTTAACACATACCAAAGGTGCCCTAGCGCCTATAAGTACAACTATGTTTACCGGATCCCAACGCTCCCAAAGGCGTACTTTGATTTAGGCGGGACCGTCCACAATGTTATCGAGAAACTATCAAAGAGGCTAATGGAAGGGGAAGCAATCGATGTACACCTTGCGATAGAATACTTGAAGACATACTGGAAGAGCACCGGTTATACTACTGAAAAGGCTGAAAAGGAAGCTTTTGACGATGCAGTCATGATACTCCATACCTTCATTCAAGAGCAACAGATAATGGATACAAAAATCGTTGAGGCGGAAAAGAATTTCACTATAAAGCTTGATAACTATAGCATAAGGGGATTTATCGATAGGATTGACAAGGATGGCGACGATTATATAATCTGGGATTATAAGACCTCCAAAACACCGATATCAGAGAATGACCTTAGGAAGGACTTTCAGCTTTTGATATACGACATGGCTGTCCAACAGCTCTTTGGCAAGAAGCCAAAGCAGGTCGGGCTATGGTTTTTGCGACAGAACAAGAAGGTCGTTATCGAGCCAAAAGATGAAGATATTGAAAAGATAAAGCAGGAAATATTGAAGACCGTAAATAAGATAATGGATGAGGATTTTGAGCCAAAGGCCGGATGGGTGTGCTATAACTGCGACTATGCTCTTTTGTGTGATGAAAGAGAGAAGGGAGATTGACCTACCCGCTCTTTTACACCAAGAGAGCCCCCAACTAATTAATAAAAAATCTTTCTCAGCACATTTTAAATATCCATAATGATACAATTACTAAGGCGATATAACATAAAGGCTTCTGACTATGTGAATGTCGAGTGGGAGATTGAATAAATTTCTATTTTTATCTAGTTATTTTCATATCCAATATGTAATATATTTTTGACAAAATCGAAAGCTTTATAAGTGAAATGTAATATATTTTTTACATATTGGAGGTATAAAGATGATTATAGCAAAACCAGAATGGTTTAAAAGAAGGAAGTACGGGGGATGGGGCCTGGGTATTAAAACATGGCAAGGTGCGGTGTATTTTGCTGGAATGATTATTGCTCTTATGGTCCTTGTAACAGTAGCCGGTGAATCCGCACAGATGAAACTCATGGTAACTGGGATATGGTTAGCGCTTCTCTTAGTTGACGTCTTTGATATCATGTGGAAGTTAAAGAAGGATGAAAGGGAGATGATGCATGAAGCTATAGCTGAAAGGAATGCTGCTTGGGGGATGATGATAGTCCTATCTTTTGGGATTTTCATTGAACTGTTTTACAATACTTTAAACGGAATGGTATATGTCAATCCATTTGTAGCAGGGGCTTTAGCTGTTGGTGTGATAATAAAGTCAGTGACTAATTATAAGTTAGAGAAGGAAAACTAGGTGGCATAAATGACAAGTAAAAAAGTCGTGACAAAAAAAGGTATGATGTATAGGATTGTCTTCATAGCCGTCTTGATGGCGGGTGGGTTCCTGTTAAATACTTATAACATAGGGACAAACGAGTTGTTCGGATTTTCCACTGTCGGGAACTACCTTATTTACATAGGGTTTGTTATGATACTTGTGACTTCAATTATGTACTTCACAAAGCGAGAGAAGATTATTGATGAAAGGATTGAGATGTTAAGGTATAGGGCAGGGACTCTAACCTATATGGTCTTTATCTTCGTTGCATTTGCCTTGATAATATTGGACGGGATTCGGCCAATCACGATGCGATACTCTTTGTTCATAAGCTATGCTGTATGTGCGGTACTCTTGTTCTATGTGATTACTTACAAAGTCTTAGATAGGAAGTACTAGAAAAAATATAGGAATAAAATGAAAACAAAAATTAAAGAGTTCAGAAAGGAGCAGAAGATAACTCAAGAAGAGCTTGCGGCGATGGTAGAGGTCACAAGGCAGACTATAAACTCGCTAGAACAGGGCAGATACAATCCATCTTTGGAACTTGCCTATAAGATTACAAAAGCACTTCACAAAGATAAGATAGAAGATATATTCATAATGGATTGACGAATACCTACTCCATGAACTGATCTAGGGTCTTGTCAATTCCCCTCTCATCGACTATGTGCTCGATTACTATGTCATAGTTTTTTTCTAGGATTATTTTTTCTAGGTCTTCAGAGATAAACCTTCTGTGACAGTTGTTATAGTCCTTCTCGCTGCACATTAGCGCCACAGTTTTATTTGACATCAATATATCTCTTAGAAGCTTATACAGCGCATCGATATACTTTTGAGTTTTGCGGTGCCTATCAAAACCCTCTGGATGTAAGCCCCCAAGTGTATCTCCCCTGAAGAGGTAACTTATGTTGTTTCCTTTTAAGGATCTAATGAGGTTCTCTTTGTTGTAGTCAAAGACATATTTACTGTAGGGGTAGGTCCTGATATCTATCAAGAGATCGATGTCAAATTTTTTCAGTATGGCGATAAAATCAGAGATATTCCTGTTGCTGTGCCCTATTGTGTAGATTATCAGGGGATCCCTACCCAATTCGTAGCCGGTAAGGGTCTTACCCCTCCCGATCTCATCACTTGTTCTGAGAATAATAGTATCCATGTATTACTATTAGTAGTGACTGTATATATTTTTTTGCTTGAGAGTTCAATATGTTTATATATGATGAATCTAATAACTATTCGATGAAAAACAATTACAGAATATTTGTAGTATTGACAGTTCTTGCGATAGTCCTTAGCGCCGGGTGTCTTGGATCATCTCAAACAGGCACATCCAAAACGGCTGAGTCTTATTACGCCGCGGGTGGGCTACTTTTCAATCAACAAAAGTACAAAGAAGCGATAACAATGTTTGACTCCGCCATAGAGATTAATCCAAATTTTAAGGAGGCTTGGGGATATAAAGGTGTTTGTCACGATCAGCTTGGTGAATATAGCCAAGCCTTGGTATGCTATGACAAGGTGATATCAATTGATCCAAATGATCTGCTCGCCTGGTACAATAAAGGGATAATACTTGGTGGCCAAGGGAGATATGAGGAAGCTATAACTTGTTTTGACAAAGTTATCGCGATCGACCCAAAAGATGCTGAGGCGTGGTACAACAAGGCCGTTGCACTGGAGCTTCTTGGAAGAACAGCTGAAGCACAAGTATGTTATAATGAGGCCAAGCGATTGAATCCTTCTTTGACATAATTTTTAATTATTTTCCATGTTTTACCTGATTTTTTACATATCTCTAAATATAGGTAAAGCTATCATGAAATTTACCGGAGATTGATTAAAATGGTTGAAGGAGTAAATCCCGTATGTAGCTATTGCAGCTCTAAAAATATAATCCCAATCTTTTACGGATACCCAACATCCAAAGATTACCAAGAGTATGAAAAAGGAAATCTAAAGTTTGGCGAAACACTCATTTTTGGGCCAAAACCTAACTGGCACTGCAAGAAGTGCGGCAGAAGCTTCTAAACCTCTTTTTGGATAAATTTTTATATAGATAAATTACCTTATAAATAGCCCAATTTCTATTAGTATAGAGTGGAGGTAATCAAAATGAAGGAAGAATCTGAATATATGCTGTTAAAGATTATGACGGAGATCTTAAAGGAAATGAAGGCTATGAACAAAAATCTTGAAACTATAAACGAGACTATTGAAGATGTCGGATTCATAGATTTCGAAGATGAAGATGATGAAGAAGAGCCTGAGGATCTAGAAGAAAATTAATATATTTCTTTTTTATTAATAAAATCTAATATAATAGAAGCTTAGGATAATCTGATACAATGGAATGGTACTATACGGTCCTTATTGCCATCCTGGTAATTTTGGCTATAGTACTTATTTTTTTGTATACATTCAGGGAGAGGATCTTCAACTGGGTCATGGCGGCTATCCTTGGGATATATATCGCCTCCCCACTTGACCTGCTTCCGGATTTTATCCCTATTGCTGATTGGGGCGATGACATTGCAGCACTGGTACTTATGGTTGGATTTATTGTGCGGGGCTTTAAAATGATGTACAACAAAAAGAACGATAATGATACTCAAGTTAAACAAATTAAAGGGGAATAGCATGGAAGATAAAGAAATATTTTACAAAAGGGAGCGGCTTGTCCCAAGAGAACAGAGACTGGTCCCTAGAAAGTCATCTGAACGTATCTTCACTGATCCTTTTATCCTCTCTTGCCTTGTTATCCTGCTCATCATGATTATTATAGTCCTTGTGCTGCACTTTAGTTAAATTCTCTAAAATTAGAAAATCTAGAAAAATTTTAAATAGTTGAACCCCATAATAACTATATAAATAGCGTTAGAAACGGAGATACGATGGAAAATACCCCTATACCCCTAAAAATCGAGGAAAATTATGAAGAAATCTTTAATCTGCTTGATGATTTAAAGATAAAAAAGGCCCAGACTAGGATAAACAAGCTCCTCAAGACAAATAAGAATGACCCATTTCTTCACTGGCTGAATGGGTATGTGTTTCTCTACGCCGGTACTGATAATTTTGAGGATGCGATCAAATCCTTTAACAAGGCAATTGCGGTTGACCCAGATAATACCTTTGCCTGGGAATTTAAGGCCATTGCTTTGAGATCTATTGGGAGGTATGAAGAGGCGATTGAGTGTTATGACAAATCAATGGAACTTGACCCTCTTGACTACTCTGCCATCTACAATAAGGCCCTTCTTCTTGAAAAGCTAGGGAAAACAGAAGAGGCTATTGATTACTATTCTCTTGCAACTAAGATTGACCCATCAAATTCTTTGGCCTGGGACAGTATGGCAAATCTTTTGGAATCGCTTGAAAGATTTGATGAAGCGGAGGCATGTAGGGGTAAAATAGAAAAGGATTATTCAACAAGAATAGTTGAAAAGGAACCTGCCACCCCAGATGAATGGGTGCACAAAGGAGAGACCCTTGAAAAACTTGGGAAATACCTATGGGCAAATCAGTGCTATGATATGGCCTTAAAGATAGATCAAAATCACAAGGCGGCTAGCGATCTAAAATATATGCTTCTAGAAAAGCATAAACTTGATGTCGGAGCAAAGAAGGGCATTCAAAGGTCAATGCCAACTGCACATAAGTTTGAAGTATAATATCCTAATTATACAGATCTAAAGTTCTTATTGATTTCTTTATATCTCAGATCAATATTTTTTTCCAGTTTGTTTAGCAGGAGATATAATTCTTGAATCTCTTGATTTGTCAAGGCGTTAAATAGTGAACTTATGAATGCAACGTCCTCATCTGATTTTGACTCCCAGTATTTTCTATTCTTCTCAGTTAATCTTAGTCTCGAAATTCTTCTATCCTTCTCATCCTTCTCAATTGAAATAAATCCCTTCTCTTGAAGCTTCAGGGCTATCTGCTTGACATTTTGATGTGTTGTGCTTAGGACCTCTGCCACCTCACTCAGCGAAGGAGGATGGATAAAATATTTTCCTGTGACTGCGATTAGCTGCCACTGCTTTGTTGTTAGGCCGTCTTTTCTTAGCTTGTTGTCTCCTAGATATTCCATTCTATTGCTTAAGAAAAAAATCTTACCAAAGATTTCAAATGTTTCAGGTCTTATTATTTTTTCCATTTTTCAATTCTCCTAAATCTTACCAAGGACGTACTTTGCAACTACATATGGCCCTGCTGTTGTCCAGACAAGCACAAGCGACCAAAGCCTTCCTTCCAGGAGATTATAGTCATACAATAGTTTTGCCCAGCTGTGGCCTATGACAAAATGGCCAAACAGGAACTCAAATGCGATTGTTGCAAATAGGAAAGCTATCCCGATGCTTATTAGATTATGTCCTGTGTAGAGGGCGCTTGTAAATTTCAACCATAAATACATTACTATAAAAAACATAGTTATTCCGGTAAAGCAACTTATCTGGTGGGCTGTTAGCTCGCTTAGTTTTGGCCCGTATACAAAATTTCTTATTATCCCGTTAATGTTTGCCACTACAGCAAACAGTAGCCATATCCCGATTGACTGCAAATATATTTTCCCCATCAATGTACCTCCTAATTAGTAATATATTACCTTTATTCTTTTGTGCGACAATCCCCTTATAAACTTTTCTATTAGGTAATATGTTACCTAGTATTAAGGCATAACTTAGTTAATTTTGTTAACTGGTAATCCTAAACTACATTGGAATGGATTTATGAGGGAAAAAAAGAAGAAATCTTATCGGTATTAAGTAAAGAAATGCCTTACTCGAAAGAAAGATTTAGTGTCAACATATTGAGTTATTTGGTTCTTATTCCAGGAAAGAACAGAAAGAATCAAGTTATATCGATATACTTGTAGAATTTAATAAATCTACCTTTGACAATTATATGGGGCTAATTTTTTATTTAGAGGAACTTTTTGGAAAAAAATTGATTTAGTCACTAAGAAAAGTCTTAATCTAGAAATTGCAGGATATGTGATCTAGTGTGAAGCGGGATAAGTTATACCTAATCCATATAATGAATGAATTAACTTTTTATTAAATTACACTACAGATATAGATTTTGATCAACTTATTGAATATGATAAACCTAACAGGGCTGCCATCTGAAGCCTTGAAATTATTGGAGAATCCTCCAAAAATCTTTCTGGTGACTTCAAGAATAAATATCAAGATATCGAATGGAAGAAGATTATAGGTTTAAGGGATAAATTAATTCATCACTATTTTTGAGATAGATTGAGATATTGTTTCTGATATTGTTGAAAATAAACTTAGGCTTCTTAGATCTAAACTGGATGAAATTCTAGTTGAAATGGAAAAAAATAAAGGATAAAGTTCCAAAAACAATTTCAACTTGTAAGCTAATATTATTTATGGACAACACTCCTTTTGATAAGGCTAAAGATGATCTATACCTTCTCCTGAATAGAGGCTACCCAAAAACCTATGCCTTAAGATTTGTAGGTGATCACTATGGCCTTAAAAATGAGGAAAGGTATCTCCTATCGCGAACGGTATTCCCTAAAAAGTATATTCTAGAAACAAAAAGAAAGAAAATATCACTAAAAGAGATTAAAGGCAAGGAGATTTTTGTCGACGGCTATAATGTCATAATAACAACTGAATCCGTTCTCATGAATAAGACTTTCGTCTCTATGGATGGAGTTTTGAGGGATATAAGGAATGTTTCAAAAAAGCACAGGATAACAAATGAGACTTTAGAATCAGTTGCCCTGATACTAAATTTGTTAAAAAAATACCGGCCAGTTTATACCCAATTCTATCTTGACAAGATAATGAGTGAGAGCGGCAGACTCTCAGAAATCGTAAGAAAGGGAATGAAAGAAAGGGGTCTAAACGGAGATTCTGAAACTGTTTCAAGTGCCGATTATGTCTTGAAAAATAAAGAGGGCATAGTAGCTACAAATGACTCAGCCATAATAGTTAGCGCAAAAAAATTTATTGATCTGCCATCAAAAGTTAAAACTTCCAAGGAAACTTGACGCATCCTTTAAACTCTTCTAAGGAGTAATCACCCTTCCCAACTAAAACAAGTGACTTTACCTCAGAAGCACCTTTCTTTAAGAGGATTTCTTTGGCAAATTTGATTGTCTCTCCGCTCCTTGATAGATCATCTACAAGCAGTACTCTCTTCCCCGAAACATCGTAATCAAATGGTCGGATGAGTTTTGGCTTTTCATGCGCCCTTTCCGGTGGCATGCCCTCGCCATAAAGATTTAACCACAAGAGGAAAAGCTCTTTCTCATAAATAAATGATAAAATTGAAGAGGGGATTATTCCGCCCCTTGCTATCCCAACGATAATATCAAAATTAAATTGGATTTTAATTTTTTTTAAAGAATAAAAAATACTATGGAAAGTAAATTCTTCCACTGTTTATGCAGCCTCTTTTACTTTTGGCTTGTCAATGAGTTTAATCTTTGTGACTTCTACTCTCTTTAGTGGGTAGACCTTCCTTGCCTTCTTGTAAATCTCACTTGAGATCTTGCCGCTTGTGACTTCATCTAAGAATTGTGCAAAGTCGTTATTTATGCTGATTGATATGAGCTCTTGATTAATTATTTCCCTTATAGCCTTTTTCTGGGAGGTAAGTATTCTTGTTGTAAGTATTGCTGAAGTGGAGGCCCTTAGATTGTATCCGTCCTTTGTCTTTACGTTGAAAATTGAGTCAACTTTTGAGTTTCTTCTTCTTATCTGACTTCTAAGGTATGATCTTGAAAGTTCCTGTCTAAAGAATTCGGTGTAGGCATTTTCACCTGTGACTTCTTTAACTCTAAAAATTAGCTTTATGTGACTCTTCTTCATGTCACCGGTAAGCTCTTTCATATTTGTCTCGATCTTTCTCCCTAAAACCTTCTCAGGCTTATCGGATATAGTCTCGCCAATCTCCTTCTTCTCAAATATATCAGGAGCATGAATTGTATACCATGTCTTTGCCTTCCATGGGTCTTTTCCTGCAACTCTTTTTCTAGCCAATAAAATTCCTCCTATAATACTAATGTTTTTCTTATTGCCTCAACACATGCGATAATATCATCTACAGTATTTTTAAGAGTCCCTATAGATTCAGACTCAGATTCTACTTCTAAGGTCTCTTTATATATTCTAGTAGAGATGGAAGTTCCTTTAAAAGGTTTGTTATCAACGTAAATCCCATTGTAATAAGCCTCAGCCGTTTTTTCGTTGTTGAAAAAAAAAGAAAGTTTTACCTTAATCTTATACACCTGCACTTTCCGTTTCACTGCCCTTCTCCTTAAAGGAAAGTAGCTTTAAGTTTACAGGTTTCTTAGTTATGTTTCCAGTCTTTACACCAACAAGAAATTTGACTCCTTTCTCGCCTGCTATATCGACAAGCCTCTGTGTTACAACACCGTCAAATACTACAGCTTCATAGTCCTCAGTATATCTCATTGCATCGACTAAATCTCTTACTGAGACCTTGTGCTTTATCTTGCCATCTGCATCCAAAAGGTATGCATCAAGAGTTCCGGGCAATTTTTCAATTATCTCCCCAAATCGGTCCAGATCAGAATATGGCTTTTTTGGCTGTATCGGCTCTATTGGCTTTTGTTGTGGCTCTCTTTCTTCAGATTTTACTTGTGGCTTATGATCCTCTGATCTTGGTTTGTCTAAATTTTCAACAATCCACTGCTCTGCAGGTATCTTGTTTCTTAAGGCCTTAATTATCTCTTTTTTTGTAAGATCTTCTACTTCCTTCCCCATCGGCGCCCTTGCAATGTAGTCTATCTCTGCTATCTGAAAAAGCTCTCTTAGGATTAGCTCCCCGCCTCTGTCTCCATCGACAAATGCGGTAACTGTCTTTTCGTGAGAGATTACCCCTATTGTCTTTGATACACTTGTCCCTTCAACGGCTATGGTGTTCTTAATTCCATACTTCAATAAATTTAAAACATCCGCCCTTCCCTCAACAACTATGATTGCATCACTTTCATCAACGTTAGGCCCTGCCGGGAGTTGATCCTCTCCAAAGGATTTTATCTCCCCCATTCGAACAGATTCTTTCACTTCATCTGTAAGTTCAGAGCTTTCCGGAGTTATTTCATCTACCATTGTTGTGAGTATTATTTTGGCCCTGTCAATAACATAATTCCTCTTTGATTTTCTGACATCCTCAATTGTTGTTACATCTATCCTGGCGTTGCACGGTCCGACCCTATCGATTGTCTCAAGGGATGCAGCAAGTATAGCCGTCTCAACCTTATCAAGGCTTGACGGGACTATTATTTCCCCCGTACTTTTCCCATTTTTTGAGTTGATGTTGACCCTGATCCTTCCTATCCTTCCGGTCTTCTGTAACTCCCTTAAATCCAGATCATCACTTAACAGCCCTTCGGTCTGTCCGAATATAGCCCCTACAACATCAGGTCTTTCAACAATTCCGCTAGCTGTGATTTGTGCTTTGATGATGTATTTAGTTGTACCAACTTCCTCTTTTATATCCTTAAAATAATCCTCACTTTTCTTCGATACAATATCCTCAATAAAATCTTTATCACTCATAATAAAATTCCCTCCCTCAAAAGAATTATAGAATACCAAGAGTCTTGTTTGTCATATCAATTGACTCGTTTCTCTTCTTAAGATCAAACATGGCTCTTATGGCATCTACATTTTCTGGGACTATGTCTGATTCTTGATGAACAGCCTGGATGTAGTAAAGCATTCCATCCTTTACATTGATTGAATCTTTCCAGACGTTGATTTCATACATGTCCCCCCTATTTCTACCCAGATTTTTTGCAAATTCCATTATATCTGCGGTAGAATCTATTCCATCTTCTTTGCTTACTAGAATAACTCTCGATCTGTTATTGAATAAGTTTATTACTTCCTCCCTCTCCACATCCTTTTTTAAATCTACCATTATTGTGTGAAGGTGCATCAGTGTTGTTGGCACCTTTACGGCTATTGTCTCAATATCTATCGGGAGAACAGTCTTTAAATCAGGGCCGTGATGAGACGGTACCTTTACCTCAGGCATGATGGCATTTATTGGGCCTCTTTTGTTGTCTCCTGGGTCTGCTGCCCTTCTTACCATTACAGCCTTTACCTTCTTTATGACATCGGCCTCGTTCAGACAGCTTAACGTTCTTGCAAGTCCAGTTGTGTTGCAAGAGACAACCCTTATGTATTTCTGGCCTATATTTCTATCAAAATTAGCGTGAGCATTGAAGGAGGTACCAATAGAAGCGTCCTCTCCTCCCTGAAAAATGGCAGGTAATCCAAGTGACTTATAGAGCTCCATGTTCTTGGCACCCTGCTTTCCTGGGGCACCGTCTATGACTACGTCTACAGAGTCTTTGATATCTTTTAGATAACCGTTTGTTTTAATCCCCCTCTTTTTGAAGGCGTCAACATCAGCGCCATCGACACAATAAAGATCAAAGCCCTTCTTTATTGCCTGTTCTGCATCAAAATCGGGCGTTCTCTTTGAGACGCCTATAATCTTCATATCTTTCTGGAGGGCGACTGCATCTGCTACCCTCTTTCCAACTGTACCATATCCATTTATGAATACATTGATCATGAAATTCACCTTTGTTAGAAGTTATTGATAAATAAATTAATTTCACCTTAAAGATACTTGAAATTGGACATTTATAAGCGTTTGCTATATATCTTTTGTGTAAAATTTGCCTTATATCGATACCAACTTTTATAAAAAGTTAGTTACAAGCACAATCCATGAAAAGTATAATGGTCTATGGCACCGTCCAAGCGGTGGGATTTAGGCCATTTGTTTACCGAATTGCCATTGAAAACAAGATCTCTGGCTATGTGAGAAACAGAGGCGAATACGTAGAGATTGTAATTGATGGGATCCCTCAAAATGTGGATAATTTTATCGAGGATCTCAATCAAAAAAAGCCATCTTTGGCTAAAATTGATAGGCTTGATATATCTGAAAAATCATCAGATGAGAATTTCAAGCCAAATATTTTTTATATCAAAGAAAGTAAAGGTGGGAGCTCTGGGTCCGCTTCAATAATCCCCCCCGATGCATGCGTCTGCGAAGACTGCCATAGGGAAATGTTTGAAAAAACTGACAGACGATTTCTTTATCCATTTATTAACTGCACAAACTGTGGCCCAAGATTTACCATAATCAAAAAGACCCCATACGACAGAGAAATGACAACTATGGGGCAGTTCAAGCTTTGCCCAGACTGCCTTAAAGAGTACAAAGACGTCCTTGATAGAAGATATCATGCAGAACCTGTGGTATGCCCAATATGCGGACCGCATTATTCACTTTTTGATAGGTCTATGAAAAAAATAGAAAATCCCATTGAAATGGCAGCAAAGTTATTCGAGAATGGTAAAATTATCGCAATAAAAGGTCTTGGGGGATACCACATCGGGTGCGATGCCTCAAACGAAGAGGCCATGGCAGAGCTTAGGAGGAGACTTGGAAGACCTTATCAGCCTTTTGCAATTCTTGGTAGGGATCTAAAATCTATAGAGAATGTATGCCACGTTAGCGATGATGAAAAGGAAAATCTCGTCTCCCAAGAAAGGCCCATAGTGGTGTTAGAAAAAAAAAATTCGAAGATATTTGAAAAAGCTGCGTCTGGATTGCATAACGTTGGTATAATGCTTCCATACTCTCCTCTTCACTTTCTATTATTTAATTACACCTCACTTGATTTTTTTGTAATGACATCTGCCAATATGCCAGGAGACCCCATGATAGTCCAGAACAGCTCTGCTTTTAGCTCCCTTGATGTTGATTACTTTCTTTGCCATAACTTAAAGATCTATAACAGGTGCGATGACTCTGTTATTCGTGATGGGAAGTTTATTAGGAGGTCAAGGGGATTTGTGCCGCGGGGGATAGAAATACCACACAACAAAAAGGTATTGGCCTTCGGCGCAGAATTGAACAATGCATTCACTTTAACAAAGGAAAAGAAGGCGTTTATCTCGCAGCACATAGGAAATACCACACATTTGGATACGCTCCAATTCTTTGAAGATGCAATAGACAAACTCATGACACTTCTCAACATGATGATGGGGGAAGTTGAGCTTTTGGTATGTGATCTCCACCCACAATATGAAACGACCAAACTCGCCGAAAGATACTCTAAGGAAACTGGAATACCGCTCATAAAAGTCCAGCACCACATCTCCCACGCAAGGGCAGTTTTTACTGAAAATAAATTAGAGGATGGTGTTGCTATAGTATGTGACGGGACAGGCTATGGCCTTGATGGAAAGTCCTGGGGTGGAGAAGTGTTCCATGTTACAGAAAATAATGAGGAAAGGATAGGCCATTTGAAGGAATACCCACTTTTAGGAGGGGACAAGGCTGCAAAAGAACCAGTAAGGGTGCTTGTATCACTTCTAAAAGACGAAGACCTTTCAGACTACTCAACGTCCTATAAATATGGATCTCAGGGTATCGATGCGTTGAAAAAACTTACAAAAGATGAAAAGATTCTTTCAACGTCCTGTGGCAGACTACTTGACATGTTTTCAGTGATGCTTTTTTCATGTAATGAGAGGACATACGAAGGTGAACCTGCCATGAAGTTAGAGTCTCTCGCATGGAAGGGGAAGGATCTCGGTATACCAATTGAAATTGGAAATAACATCATACTGGTAGAAGAATTTGCAAAAAAAATATTTGATTTACGGAAAAAAGAAAGAAAGGAAGACCTTGCAAAAACAGTCCATGTTTCACTGGCCAATGCCTTTTCTGATATCGCAATTGAAGAGGCAAAGAAGGATCATCTTCCTGTGGCATTTTCTGGAGGGGTCGCCTACAACAAGATATTCTCAGATGTAATAAAAAAGAGAGTTGAATCGAGTGGCCTAAAGTATGTCGAACATAAACTCATCCCTTGTGGCGATGGTGGCGTTTCCTTCGGACAGTCTCTTTTCGCATACAAAAATATATAAGATTTTAATCCTAGTATCTTTTTATGGAAATAGAATTCATCGAGATTGAAAAACTTAATACGCATGAGCGTATAGTTCCTAGTGTTCTAAACAGATTACTGATTAAGATGGAGAGAGAAAATAAGTTCTCTGTTGCCATCATAGTAGATGCAAATACAATGACAATCCTCGATGGCCATCACAGGTTTGAAGCTGCAAAAAGACTTGGCTGCAAAAAGGTACCGTGCCTCCTTGTGGACTATAACGACCCGGAGATTAAGCTAGGACAGTGGTTTCCTGTGATACAGGGGGATATTGGAAAGATAGTAGAGATTTTAGAGAAAAACGGTATGACGGTGAGATATGAAAAAACTCTAAAAAAGGCCTACTGGCTACTCTACTCAGAAAAAGCAGATGCCATCCTTGTCCCAAAAAAGGTGACAAAAGAAGAAGTTGTGAAAACAGCGAGAATGGGAGAGCTATACCCTCCTAAAACTACAAGACATATGCTCCCAAAACTAAACAAGTTTATCGATGTACCTCTTAGTGAACTTGTATAGCGTTATCTTGCAGCTGAAACTATCTTTATTATGTCCCCGTTTTGAAGCTCGTAGTCGTCTTTTATCCTTCTTTTTGTCCTTGCGTTTACAGCATAAAGAAAGTTCTTCCCTATGTCGGTATGAACCCTAAAGGCAAGGTCCCTTGGTGTTGAGCCCATGTCCATCAAATATGCGTCAGGTAAAACATTGCCTTTTCCATCTTTCATGTGGGCCTCATCCTCTACTGGGTAGACCACAATTTTTTGCAATATGTTGAACACTACCTGATTTATAGTCTTCTGAACACCAGTTCCATCGTTTTTTTCCATGAAGCTTTTGATTCTGTTTAGGGCTTCTTTCTGCTTGTCGTTTAAATTTCCTGTTATCTCAAAAGAAGATTCAGAAGGTACATATTTCACTAACCCTGCACTTGACGCCTTTCTTAAGACAAGCTCCGCCTCAGCGCTTACTGTAAAAACTTCCCCTAGTTTTTCCTTCAAAGCCTTAATGTTCTCCGGTGGGGCTATATCTGTCTTGTTTAGGACTATCGTTATTGGTTTTGATATCTTTCTTAGAGATTTGGCAAATATTAATAGCTCTTCGTCCTTCCAGTGTATGCATTTTTCTGGGTCAAGACCTGTCTCTCTCGTTGACATAATAACATTACCCTCAGTTATACCTATCCCAGTAAACTGCTCAGCCACTAACTTACAGAAATTATGATGCCCTGAGGATACCTTTCTTGCAAACCTAAACCAGTTGTCATTTAGTATCCCGAAAAACCACAAGTTAATCTCTTCTTCCAGGAATTCTATATCTTCTATGGGGTTGTGTGTTCCTATGGGGACCGGAGTTCCTTCGATATCTGTTGAGCCTGAAGCATCGACTATGTGAATCAGGGTTTCGGCCCTTGAAAGGTCATTTAAGAATTTGTTTCCAAGGCCTCTTCCCGTATGTGCACCTTTTACAAGACCTGCCACATCAATTATCTTTAAGGGCACGAGCCTTGTTCCGTCGATGCACTTTGAATTTTGAGGTGAGCACTTAATATCAAGCTCCTTGCAGGGACATTTATACGTAACGTAAGTTGCTCCTATGTTTGAGTCAATTGTTGTGAAAGGATAATTTGCTATTTCTGCCCCTCCAAGTGTGACTGCATTAAAAAAAGTTGATTTCCCTACATTTGGTTTTCCAATAATTCCTACATCCATTAAATTACCTCCTCCGATAAATAAAGACGTGGAAAATTCATAGTGGATACGGCACTTGCACCATAGAAATCCCTTATGTATAGGATAGATTTCAGGTGAAGGTCCTTTTTAACATCGCAACATGCATTTGTCAGCATGATGCACTTGTAATCTCTATAATATGCGTCTGCTGCGGTATGTCTTACAGAAAGAGATGTTTGAAGCCCAGAGAGTACTAGATTCTTTATATTTTTCCCCTCTAGGATCTCATCAAGCTCTGTTCCGTAAAAACCACTATACTTCCTTTTCTTTATGATGAAGTCCCCTTTTTTTGGGGCAATATCATCTATTAGTTTCTCTTCACAATCATTTTTAGTTTCTAAATCATATATGTATATCACGGGAAAGCCTTTTTCTCTAAAAATAGAGGAGATCTCTCTAATTGGCCCTATAATCTCCTTGAGGGCTTCGCATTTTACATCCCCATAGATATACTTATTAAGCGCGTTAATGATGAGAAGGGCATATTTTTCCATGTTAGTTAATCTAAAGGGGCGATATATAAAATTTGGCTTTATAAAAAGAGATAAGATAAAAATAAAATTATTTTATTTGACTACTTCCTTGTCAGAAATCTCAAGTGCTTTGTCAACAACATCGAGTGCATTGTTTATCTGTTGCTCATTGATTGAAAGTGGAGGTGCGAATAGTAGTGTTGAAACCATCTGTAAGAAGAAGACCCCGTTCTTCATGCATTCTCCTGTGATTTTGGCCGGTATGGGTACATGACCTCTCATGAACTTTTCTTCCCTTCTTCCTGCTTGCTCCTTTGTCTTTGTATTCTTGATTAATTCAATTCCCCAGAACAGACCCTTGCCTCTGACATCTCCTACTGACTTGTGATTTGCCTTTATCTCGTTCAATCTCTTTTCCATTACCTTTTCCATCTTAGCGGCGTTTTCAACTAATTTATTTTTCTTCATGTAATTTATTGTTGCAACTCCGGCGGCACATGCAAGTGGGTGGCCTGCGTATGTGTGGCCCTCAACAAACCAGTGGTCTTCAAAGTAGTCAGAAATCTTCTTCGAGTATGTTGTTCCTCCTAGAGGGACGTAAGTTGCTGATAAATTTTTAGCGGATGTGATTATGTCAGGCTGGAACTTGTAATGCTCGCTAGCAAACCATTTTCCTGTTCTACCAAATCCAGTCATAACTTCATCGGCAATCAATACAACATTGTATTCGTCACAAATCTCCCTCAACATAGGGAAGTATTCTTTGACTGGTGGGATGATACCGTTTGATCCGACAATTGGCTCAGCTATTATAGCGGCAACTGTTTCCTTTGCCTCATATCGTATCATATCCCCAATATATCTGGCACACATTATGTCGCAGCTTGGGTATTCCATCTTGAATGGACATCTGTAGCAGTAGCAGTCAGGACCGTGTAATATACCGGGATAACCCGGCTCGTTTGGATATCTCCTTGGGTCCCCTGTCAGCATCATGGCTATACCAGTTGCCCCGTGGTAGGACTGATAACGTGAAATCAATTTATATTTCCCGGTGAACCATTTTGCAGCTTTGACTGCAGCTTCGTTTGCTTCGGTACCACTTGAGGAAAAGAATGATTTCTTAAAGTTTGGACCTGCTATGTCAGCAATCATCTTTCCAAATTTTGCTCTAGCATCACTTCCAAGTCCCGGACCGATATAAGCAAACTTATTAAGCTGCTCTATAATCCCTTCATTTATTTCTTTCACATTGTGACCGCAGCTTGTGCTCATAAGCTGGGAAGAGAAGTCTAAATATTTCTTGCCTGATTGGTCCCAGAAATATATCCCATCAGCCTTCTCTATCATGTTAACTTTAACGTCAGCTTGGCACGACCAAGACCTCATGACATATTCTTTTTCCATCTGTGCAAAATCTTCCATAAAAGGCCCTCTATATTTTAATATGTACAGTTACTTAATTTGTTTAGATATTTATATAACTTTCGACTATAACTTGGAATATAAAGAAAATAGTTTAATAACATTTGATTAATTAGATAAATATCCAATGAAAAATTGGTATTTTAAAAATAAAATAAATATTAATTATTTTATAAGGGATAGAATCTATCTCTCTTTACGAACTTGCCCCATCCTTTTTCACCTGTAAGCTTGCCATCTTCTACAATCAGTTTTCCTCTTGAGATTATCTTTATTGGGTATCCCTTTACTATCATCCCCTCCCACGGGGTGTAGTCTGTATTCTGGTGGAGATTCTTCGCAGAGAGTGTGACTTCTTTTTCTGGGTCAAAGACAACAATGTCTGCATCTGATCCAACGGCTATTGTTCCTTTTTGAGGAAATAGTCCAAACATTTTTGCAGGATTTGTTGAGTTGAGTTCGACAAATTTATTTAGTGTGATCCAGTCCTCAAGAACTCCGGCAGTGTATATTACTGCCATTCTTGTTTCAACTCCTGGTGCACCGTTTGGTATCTTTGCAAAGTTATCCTTTCCCGCCTCCTTCTGGCCTTTGAAGAAGAATGGGCAGTGATCTGTTGATATTACCTGAAGGTCCCCCCTCTCAATTGCAAACCACAATGCATCTTGGTCAAATTCTGATCTCAAAGGCGGAGACATTACATACTTCGCACCGTTAAAGTCAGGTTCAGTATATCTCTCTTCATCAAGAGTAAGGTACTGTGGGCATGTCTCTCCATAAATTGGAAGTCCTCTTTCTCTCCCCTCGTGAATTGCTTCTACTGCTTCTAGACATGAGTTGTGTACTATGTAAAGCGGCGCCTCTGCCAAATCGGCAAGTGCAATTGCCCTCTGGCAAGCTTCGCCTTCAAGTATTGATGGTCTTGAAACAGCATGGTACATTGGTTCAGTTTTTTTCTCAGCCAATAATCTCTTAGTGTAAAGGTCAATTATATGGCCATTTTCAGCGTGAAGCATTACAAGCCCACCAAACTCTTCTGCTTTTTCAAGTGCCTTGTAGAATCCATCGTCATCTGCCATTAGCGACCCTTTGTAAGCAAAAAATAGTTTGAAACTTGATATACCCTCTTCTAGAATCATAGTTTCCATTTCTTTCAACGTGTCGTCATTTATATCAGTCATGGCCATATGGAATCCATAATCGATGTAAGCGTTGCCTGTTGCTCTTTTATTCCATTCATCTAGAGCTGCTTTTAGGGTTCCTCCCTTTGATTGAATGATAAAGTCAACAACACAGGTTGTTCCACCAAAGGCTGCCGCCCTTGTTCCAGTTTCCCATGTGTCAGAAGAATATGTGCCCATAAATGGCATTTCAATGTGTGTGTGCACATCTATAAATCCGGGAAATATCATCATCCCATTTGCGTCAATTTCCTTAGAGCCTGAAAGCTCCTTGCCGATAGCGACAATCTTTTCGCCTTCGATACCTATATCTGCTTCATACATATCTGTTGCAGTAACTATCGTCCCATTCTTAATAACGAGATCCATACCTATACCCCCCCATACTCCTAAGCCTTTATAACTTATAAAACTTATGATTTCAAATATATAATAAAAATATCCTATTTATCTATCAAAATAATATTTTCTTCAGTAAGAAAATTAAAATGATTTCCATTTTTGAGTGATTTTCCTTTTCCTTTGGTTATTTCCAATATCTCTTCTATAGTTTCGTCAATGTTTTCGCTCAAGACTTCATAGATATCTTCCTCGTTAAAGAGCTCCTTTACAGCATAAATTTCATAATCAAGGATCTCTGACAGTAGATTGTCTTTTATTTTCTCTTCAGGGTACCCCCTCTGCCGGAGCCTTTCCAGAAGGATAATTGGATTGCACCTTAAAATTAGCGCTTTGTCGGCTTTGAAAGGTATGTGGGAATCTATAACTATATTCTCCAATTCCTTTAGTTTTTTTTCTACTTCTTTTTCATCTATTATTATTTCATCTTCTTCAATTGGGAAGTCAAAGTTATCTTTTGCAAACTCGCTGACATTAATATAATTCAAATTTAGCAGTTCAGCGAGTTTTTTTGATATTAGGGTCTTGCCTGTACCCGGTACTCCGGTGATTAAAAGCTTCATAAGTATAAATATGAACGAAAATCTTAAATACGTTGTTAATATTTGCGTGATATACATGGGCCCGTGGCTTAGATTGGTTATAGCGTCCGGCTGATAACCGGGAGGTCCTGAGTTCAAATCTCAGCGGGCCCACCTTATTTATTCTCTATCTGTGTTTTCCTACCCCTATTTTTAGGCAGTATTTTTCGATTGGGCAGATGCTACACTTTGGGCTGATAGGTGCGCAGACATTTTGGCCGTAGGTTACAAGGATATCATTATACTCAATCCAATGCTCCAGTGGGAGCTTTTCTCTCAAAGCAAACTCAGTTTGAATTGGATTTTTTGTCTTGACGTAACCCCACCTGTTTGATATCCTGTGGACATGAGTATCGACACAAACCCCAGGTTTTGCATATCCCAGAGTAACGACTATGTTTGCTGTTTTTCTACCTACGCCTTTAAGTTTCAAAAGTTCATCGATTGTATCTGGGACTTTCCCGTTATATTCATCTAATATCTTATGGGACATCTCAATAATCCTTTTTGCCTTTGTCTTATAGAATCCAACAGGATATATCATCTTCTGGATCTCCATCTCATCCAAATTGATCATTTTTTTAGCGGTGTCCGCATGCTCAAAGAGCTTAAGTGAAGCCTTCTTTGTCACTTCATCCTTAGTTCTAAGACTCAAGATGCAGGATATAAGAACTTTATAGGGGTCTCGGTCTGCTGCAACTTCAGAAACAATCGGAACATTGAACTTCTTAATCTCTTCTCTTAAGGTCTCTAAAATATCTGAGATGTTGTTATTATCGATAATATTTAGCCCCCCTGTAAACTTTTAGAAAATCCTGGATTATCTTATTGTGATCAAAGGCAAGATTAATTGGTATTTGAGCTATATCGAATAAAAATAGATCCTTGGCATCATCACCGGCTTTTGGTGTACCACTCCCATTGCCATGAAAAACTATACTTATAGTATGCCCACGTGGATCTCTATCAGGTTTTGAATAAATTCCAAAAAGAGAGATATTTGTAATGTCAAGGCCTGTTTCTTCTTTTGCTTCCCTTATTGCGGCATTTTCTACCGTTTCCCCATATTCAACAAACCCGCCAGGAATTGCAAAACTGTCTTTGAAAGGTTCTCTACCTCTTTTTATCAAGACTAATTTATTATCCAAAAAAATAATTATGTCAACTGCCAGTGAAGGAGCCCTTTTCATATCCTAACTCCAATAAGGCGCTTAAAGAAAATTGTCACATACCCAAGTTTAGGTATCTTCATGACGCTTTTTCCAAGAATTGCGTAATCTGGAACACCAGGAAGTTTTTTACCGTTTTCATAGTAAGAATCTTCAAAAGTATTGTTGTCACCCTTCGTTACAAAATACAGCACCCCGTCCTCCTCTATTATGTTTATCGCTCTATGCACTATAGGGATATCCTGGTAGGGTCTTTTGTATACAACGATATCGCGGACTTGTATGTTGCTTGGGTCTGTTCCTTTTATTACAATAATATCCCCTCTGTAGTAGACAGGCTCCATGCTCCCAGAAATAACAACAGCTACTGGATTTTCAACCTTTAAAGCGTATGACATTGTCAAACTAATGACTAGGTAAAGCACAACGGCAATTACTATGCCTTCTATTATCTCCTTGCCTTCTTTCTTGTAATCCACTGTTTCACGTCCAGAAAACTAACTATATTATAGTATAAAATATAAGAAACCTTTTAAAAGTTTATTGATAGGTCCAATTGGTGATTTGATGGATGAAATTAATGATGACTATTCTATTGAAACTGCCCGCCCTGATGAGATAATGGGCAGGATGATCTTTGAGATAGCTTACCAAGAAGTATTTTTGGATCTCCTTTTAAAAAAGCTTGAGGAAAAGGGTATGCTCAAAGCCCAAGAATTTAAAAACGAAGTTCAAAAAGAAATTGAGCAGAATTACGGATTTTACATAGACAAGTATTACGCTAGTAGATAGCTATTTCACCAACTCATAGATAACTGACGCCCATAAAATCGCACACTTTTCTAAATTTTCTATTTTTACATATTCGTCTGAAATATGCCAAGTCTTATCAGAATCAGGTGAATGAGCAATTGCAGGTATCCCGTTTAAGTTCAATATCTTTGCAACTGTTATCCCAGCGGAAGTTTCAAATCCCATTGGCATGCCAATTTCCTTAGCAGTATTCTTAAACGCTTCTATTAATTTGCTATTATTTTCTATGATATGGGGGTAGTGTCTTGTTGTGACTTCACCTAATCGTATATCTACCTCTTCATCTTCCTTTTTTAAAACATCTATTTCGTCAGACATCCTTTTTAAGATCATAGCTTCAGTTATTCCGACGGGATATCTTATATCCAATGTAACTTTGCATCTTGAGGCCACTATATTCGGTGCATTTCCCCCCGATATCATGCCCACATTAATCGTTGGAGGGGTGAATCTAGGGTCGTATTTAAGATTGAAATCAAATTTTTCAAAATTAGAGATTAATTTGGATATTTTGATTATGGCATTTATCCCTAATTTTGGTGTTGAACCGTGGGATTGCTTACCAAAACTTTCAAGGTCAAACCATGCTGCGCCTTTTTCTCCAATAATTGCTTTATCTATTGAGCCACTATCAGGGACAATCGCGTAGTCAGGCTTAAATCCCTCCTCTACAAGATATTCAACGCCATAATCGGATCCCATCTCTTCATCAGAAACTGCACAGAAATAAATTGTTCCTTTGAACTTTAATCCACTTTTGAGCAATGCTTTTACCCCAGCCCATGATGCTGCAAGGCATCCTTTGTTATCAAGAGCTCCCCTGCCGTAAATCTTACCTTCATTTTCATATGGTTGAAATGGGTGATGTGACCATCCTTCTCCCGGTGGCACGACATCCATGTGGGAGATTATTGCAACTGATGGTTCTCCACTCCCTATCCTCCCAATGTAATTTGGCCTTTTTTCATCTTTTGAAATTATCTGAACTTCAGCACCTATCTCTTTCATGGCCTTCATGATTATATTATGTAAAAGGTATTCATCCCCAGGAGGATTTACAGTTTCAATTTCAATAAGACTAAATAAAAAATCTAGCATTTCCTGTTTGTTAAGATTTGGAGTGATCTTAGTAGCAATCTCATTTATCCCCACTACAACTCCCCCGCATATTTTAAGGCTAAATAAAAGTATTTTTTTGTAAGTTCTTTAGCAGCGCTATCTGCAGATGCCCTATAACCGATTACCTTTGCCCTGACACAAGCTCTGTAACCTTTGTAAAATGAAAGGAGCTTTTGTATTTCCTTATCATTGCTTTCTAAGATGTATTTATCTGAAAAGGTTTTTGAAAGATCATCCCTTCCAAGAAACTCTAGATCCATGCACAAGAAAGCTATTTCTGCAGCTACATCAGTTGTATTAATCGCTTGATTAAATTCAATGGCGTCAAAAATATAAGTGTCCTTCGGTGTCACAAATATGTTTCCAGAATGAAGGTCACCATGCGTTTCTAGGACCCTCCCCATCTTGACTCTTTTCTCAAGAAGAGCACTGTTTTTGTCTATGAACTCAAGATTTTTCCCTATAAGGGCATTGAATTCATTACTTGAAAAAAGATCGCCGATGAAACATTCGAGGTCCTTAAAATTATCCATGACATTTTTTTTAATATTCGCCAAGGAGCCATATTTTCCATTATAATCGACTCTAGCCATTTTATGAAATAAGAGTATCTTCAAGGCTATTTCTTCAAGGATCTCTTTCTTAATCTTGTTATTTTCGATTAGTGTCTTCATTATGTATTTTTCAGGTATCCTTTTCATTACAATAGCGTAATCAAGAGGCAGCCCATTGTCTGAAAGTATTAGCCCATTACCCTCTTTTATCATTGGCGAAACATTCAGATACATATCGGGGCATAATAGCTTGTTTATTCTAAACTCCTCTTTGCAGTAGAACTCCCTCTTCTCAAGAGTTGAATAATCGAGAAATGAAAACATTACATCTTTTTTTATCTTGTATGCAAAGTTTTTAGTAAGGAAGATATAAGAGATATGAGTCTCCTTTACCTCTTCTATCTTTTCATTGAATGTTTTATCGTTAATCATGGATTTTAGATGTTCATTCATTAAAAATAATAGAATATATATATTTAAAAGGTTTTATGACATAAGGTAGCGTTAGAAATTGAAAGAAGCCTAATTAAGCTTCTTTTTTAGATTATTCGGGATTATTAATGTGTGTTATTATCAAAAAATAAGTGTTTCACCCGAAACTTTAAAATAGGCAGCAAAAGCAGGATTTGTGTGGTTTAATGTGCGGAATCGTTGGAATTATCACCGATGGCAAAATATCAATAGAAAATGACCTCTTGAAGTCCTTAAAGCGACTTGAGTATAGGGGCTATGACTCGGTAGGCTACGCCGATGTCCGCGGAAATATGGAAAAGGATGTAGGTGAGATATCACAATTCTTGAATACTATTAAGGATTCAGACACGTCCTGTGCAATTTCCCACACAAGATGGGCGACACATGGCGGAGTTACAAAAACTAATTCTCACCCTCACTGGAACTGCAAAAAAAATATATTTACTGTTCATAATGGTATTATCGAGAATTATCAAGAGCTAAAGAAGGAGCTTATTGCAAAAGGCCATGTTTTTATAACAGAGACTGACTCAGAAGTTATTTCACATTTTTTTGAAGAAGAGCTAAAATCAAAGGATATGATTGAAGCAATAAAGAATTTCATCAAAAGGATTGAAGGTACATATGCTATACTTTTAATTGAAAAAGATAAAAACAGGATTTATGCGATAAAGAAGGATTCACCACTTGTTTTAGGTCTTGTTAAAGACAAATTTTATCTGGCATCTGACATATATGCATTCTCAGATGCCACAAATAAGGCGATATTCTTTGAGGACAAGGAGTTTGCCGTAGTTGATCCAAATAAATACACTTTTTATGATAATGAGGGTAAAGAAATCATAAAAGGAATTTACGAGTTCACCTGGGCAATATCCCAAGAAGATTCTGTTGAAAGATACCCACATTATATGATAAAGGAGATCCACGAACAGCCAATATCATCTCAAAGACTTATCAGCTCTCTTGACGGCGAGCAGCATGATAAAATTACTAAGATTGCCAATCTTGTCAAAAACTCAAAGAGAGTAGTTTTTACAGCCGCCGGAAGTTCCTATTATGCTTCACTTCTGGGCATATACTTCCTTAACAGGGCTGGAGTAAATGCTCACACACTAATTGCAAGTGAGTTCCAAAATTTTATGCTTGTGGACAAAGATACCCTCTTCATAGCCATATCTCAAAGTGGTGAAACTATGGATGTTGTGGCGGCAGCGAAGTGGGCAAGGGAAAGAGGAGCTAAGATAGTATCCTTTGTAAATGTCCCGCATTCAACTCTGCAGAGGATATCAGATATTTCTCTTGAGATACATGCTGGGCCAGAGATATGTGTGGCTGCTACAAAGACATTTACAAATCAGGTTATTGCACTTTTATACCTATCATCCCTATTAGGATTTTCTGTTAACATGAAAACTATACCCGAGAAAATTGACTATGTAATAAAGGAAAACGAAGAAAGCATTAAGCACATGGCTAATGAACTTTATGAGAAAAAAGACATATACATAATAGGGAGAGGTCTCGCCTACCCACCCTCAAGAGAGGTGGCGTTGAAGCTAAAGGAGATATCCTACATACATGCTGAAGGTATGATGGGGGGAGAACTAAAACACGGCACCATTGCCTTAATAGAACCAGGCACCCCAGTTATAGCGTTGATTCCGGGTAAGGATTTTGATATGTTCTCAAATGCCAAGGAAGTTGAGGCACGAGGGGCAAGAGTAATAACAATTGCCAACATGATGGATTCTGACTTTAAGATGAATATTACCATAAATGACGGTAAGTTTGCCATTCTATCTGTTGTAATAGGCCAGCTACTCACTTATTATATTGCAAGGAAAAAAGGCCTTCCAATTGATAAACCAAGAAATCTTGCAAAGTCTGTGACAGTGAAGTGATCAAAGGCCCTGCCATATCTTATCCCCGATGTAGTGAAGAGTTTTAATTACTTTTCCTTCGTTCATTGAAGATATCTCTTCGGAAGAATACATTGCAATGCCGACGGCAATCGGCTTTCCATGCTTTTCGTCTATAATTATTACAGGTCCATCTTTTTCGATCTGACTGCCTACTTCTTTAATTCCTGGCCTCATGACATCAGCACCTTTTGAGATGAATGGAACGGCCCCCATATCAATGACTATCCTTCTTGGTATCTCGTCTTTTTTCAGAGAAATTAAGAGTTTTAGAGAAGGGATAAAATTATCCTTCAACTTCAGAAAAGATGGGGCATCGTTCACATAAATTATATCGATGTTCTCCTCTAGATTGGATATCTTAAACGAAGACTTACTATCAATGCTCTGCAAAATAGTTTCTCCAAAAAGATTTCGAATAGAGTTTAAAATGTCTTTTATTTCTCCTTTTTTTAAATCATGGGCAGGTTTTTTCTTCATATAAGTATTATATGCCTTTATTACGTATTTAAGTTTATAGGGATATCATTTTAAGATATTGCGCCGTTAACTTTAAATACTATTTTATTCTGATTTCATAATAGGTGATATATTGGCTCAAAGACCACTCGACATCATACACAGAGCTTTGGATTCCAACGTCCTAGTAGAGCTTAAAGGCGGTAGAGAGTTCAGAGGAACTCTTAAAGGTTATGACATTCATATGAATCTTGTAATGGAGGCTGCTGAAGAGCTTCAGAACGGAGAATCAGTAAGAAAGCTAGGACATGTAGTTGTAAGGGGAGACAACGTTGTTTTGATTTCACCAAATCTGGAGGATTAATATGAGTAAAGGAACACCTTCCTACGGTAAGAGGAACAATAAAACACATGTGAGATGCAGAAGGTGTGGAAATCATTCGTATCATGCTTCTCATGGTATCTGTGCATCATGTGGCTTTGGTAAATCTGCAAAGATGAGAAGCTACAATTGGTGTAAGAGGAAATGATTGACACAAGGATTATAGTCGAAGGAGTTTCTGATGTTGAGACTTTGTCAAAGGCTATACAAGATTTAGCCTTAGGTTCTGAATTTGGAGTTACAATTTCCTCTATAATTCCTACTACCAACATTGATATTGCTAAAAGGTCAATTGTTGGTGCAGATATTGTTTTAATTGCGACAGATGCAGATAGATCAGGCAGGGAACTTGCCGAAAGACTATTTGAAGAACTTAAAGAGAAAGAAATCATAATTGAAAGAGTGAAGTTCCCAAAAGGACGTGACCTCGAACACACCGATCTTTTTTTAGTATCAAAGGAAATTAAAAACAGCCTTGTCAGGATTGGCTTAAAATCACTTAAATCAATTGATACTCTTCTCGAAAAGGAAAAATCAGTACGCTCTCTCGAGAAAGATATTTTTTCATTAAAAATTGAAAATGACGATTTAAAAAAGAAAACAAAAAATTTTGAACAGACTTTAAATGGTATCGAAAATGAAAAAGAACTCATAAACAAGCTTGAAGAGGATATCGACAGGCTGAATGTTGAAAAGAATGAAATAGAACTTGAGAGCTCTGAAATTAAGAAGGAACTAAAATCAAAAGAAGATAGAATCTCAGAGTTAGAGATAAGGTACAAAGACCTTGAAGCAAAAATTCTTAATATTTTTGACCTTGAAAGCTATTGGTCAAAAGTTTCTAACGATGAATCTCCAACTGTCGCCGAAATAAGAAAGGCGATAGAAATTATGGATCTTGACCGTGTTGTTGCCTCTGATGACTTCATCGTTTCTCCTTCTGAAGAAAATGTTTACAATGTATTAAAGCTCATAAAGATGGGACGAGAGCTTAACAAGACCTAATACTGATTATTATTTTTGGATAATTCTACTCCATTAATTTTATAAATTAAACTATAATGATATTTTTTAGGGCTGGTAGCGCAGTGGAAGCGCACTCCCTTGGCATGGGAGAGGCCGTGGGTTCAAATCCCACCCAGTCCACTTACTTATTCTTTTTTAATTCTTCTAACTCTTTGCTCATCGATTCAAGTTTTTTCAATAGTTTCTTCGTATCCTGATTTGCATCCATTTCAACAAAGTATCAGATATGGTCGCTGTGAACATAGACATGAACCCTATCCCTAAAAATATCAATACAACGCCAATTGCCCACCGCCTGATGCGAGAGGTGATATATCTCCATAGCCAACTGTTGAAACAGTTTCAATGACTCACCAGATCCCATCGAATAATGGCTTACCTCTTTCGAATATAGAAAAGATAAGTCTGTAGAAAAAAATAAGAATCATTTTCGTTTATGTATATATTTTTGTGTTCAATTATTTAAGATTATAGCCATTCTCAATTATATTTTAATATAACAAAAATACAATTAATTATGTGAATCAATCAAGAAATATATTATCAAAAATATTTTACGGGGGAGAAGATCCTAACGATTATGGAGTGGGGTATCTCCACTGGGTAAATAAAAGACCAACGTTAAGGTATATTTGATGTAGTGATATCTCAAATTTTGATAGCAGCGGGATACATTTTGAAACAACTACTATTCCATTCCACAGGATAAAACTGATTTTCAACAAAAACGAAGAGATTTTTTTTAAGAAGGATGTGGAGGGCCTTCTTATTTCAATGCCTAAAAATCTTTTTATTTAGATTTAGTCCCGCCGTAGACTGCAAAATTATAATACTTCCATACGATGTCGATCTCTTTAAATCCGATATCCTCTAGCCAGTGCATCTGGTCCATAAGCATTTCAGGCCTATCTTCTTTGTGATGTTTTGTCATCCAAGTATCCTCGATTTCATCCCCGGGGATACTTTTGGCCATGAACTCTTTCCATTTAATGAGGTATAATTTGTGAAGAGCCTCATTTGAGCCCAGAATTATATCTGCATTATAGAATACCCCGTCTGGCTCAAGCGCATCAAATATTTTCTTATAGAATTTTATTTTTTCTTTTTTTGTTTCTAAGTGATGAAGCGCCAGTGAGGATACAATGGCGTTATACTTTTTATCAAAATCAAATTTTGTTATGTCTTCTAGATAAAAGGTGACATTGTTGTATTTTTTCATCCTTGTTTTAGCCTTGGCTATCATGTTCTCGGCAAAATCAAGGCAGGTGAGATTGGAATTTGGGAATCTCTCCTTTAGATTCATTGAGACATATCCAGTTCCGCACCCCAAATCAATTATATTGACTGAATCAGAATTCTTAAACGGGATAGCTGAAACTAAGGCATCAATCATCTGAGTATAATGAGGAACTAATTTCAGAATAGTATTATCAAATTCAGAAGCTTCTTCTTCGAAGTGTTTTTTTACACCTTTCATAGTATTAATTAAAGATTCATATTAATAAGTTAATGTTTAAAAAAAGAAAAAAATATTTTTATTAGTTGCCCTTGTGATAACTTCTTGAGTTATTCCTTCTATTTGATTGTCTTCTATTGCCCTGGGAATGTCTTCTTGGTTCTTGGGAATATCTTTCGTTGTCTACTGTAATGGCCATAATCTTCTTTAAGTATGGTCGTTCTATGCTTTCAATTGTAAATGAAGGGTAGGTGTCAAGTATTTTTGTAAAATTTGCATAATCTCTGTCTGTCAATAGATTTATTACTTTCCCAGATTCTCCAGCTCTAGCGGTCCTTCCTATTCTGTGGACATAGTCGTTGGAATCATTTGATATGTCATAGTTATAGATGTGTGAAACGTTGTTGATGTCAAGACCTCTTGCTGCAACATCTGTACATACCAATACGCCTGCTTTAGAGTCATTGAATTGTTTAATACTTTTTGTACGCTTGTTTTGTGTCAATCCGCCGTGAATTGCGATAGCCTTAATGTTATTTGCCCTGAGATTTTTTACAACATAATCTGTTGTATTTCTGGTGTTACAGAAGATCATTGCAAGCTCTGAATTTTCAGTTTGTAGTAGATGTACAAGAAGTGATAATTTCATATTTCTTGGTATATCATAATAGACCTGTTTAAGTTTTTCGGGGTCTACCATTTTTTCTGCAGCCACACTAGTTGGTTTAATCATGTACTTATTAGCCAATCTTTTGATTTCTCTTGAAATAGTTGCCGAGAAAAATAAGGTTTGCCTGTCTGTTGGGCATTCTGATATAATTCTCTCAACATCTTCCAAAAATCCCATGTCAAGCATCCTGTCTGCTTCATCCAAAACAAGGATGTTGATTTTAGAAATATTTATTGTTCCTCTCTGGAGGTGATCCATTAATCTGCCTGGAGTAGCTACAACTACCTCAGCTTTAGGGATATCCCTAATCTGTTGATTAATTGGAACTCCGCCGTAAACTGAAATAATCCTCAAATTTTTCTGACTTGAAATTTCCTTCAAGGCATCTTTTACCTGTTCTGCAAGCTCTCTAGTTGGGGTTAGGACCAATGCCTGTAACCCTTCTTTTGGGTTTACCTGCTCAACTATGCCGCATCCAAAGGCCAGTGTCTTACCTGAGCCTGTTGATGATTCTCCGATTACATCTTTACCTGCCATTATGTCAGGTATTGACTTTATCTGTATCTCTGTAGGATTATTAAATCCTAATTTTTTTATGGCTATGAGTAGCTGATTACTTAAGCCTAAGTTTTCAAAATTCATTCTATTTACCTCTTATAAATTCAGCATTGCCCTGGAAAAAGCGAAATGTTCAAAATTGAGCAAGTGCCCTCTCAAAAATAGTAATGCTCTTGTACCTAAGGGATTAAATTTCATTTATAAAGGTTTCTGATATAAAAAATTAAGAAAATAAATTAAGGTACTATAAGATCCATCTGGATTGTGTCAAATACACCGTTTTCAGAGTATGCCATCATAGTCACCTTGTATGTGCCTTACGGAACGTTGGGACCTACTTCAAAAGTGGCTTGATAAGTTCCAAGATTGTGTGCTTTGATCTTCTGTGTATCGGGTGTTATTGATACAGACCACCTTGCGGTAATCCCATGACATTTGCCTTGACATCATTTTGTGTGAAGAATCCTCTATTTTCTACTTGGATGAAGGTCTGCTGAACTCCGGGAATGACATTGAAGTTTGTAAGAATCTTTCCATCTCTTATTATTGTTGCACCGCCTGTAACTGAGAACTGTTCGATGTCAACTATCGTCAATATTTTCAGAAATCGCTTTGATCAATTTCGTCCATGACATACCCTTCTTTTCCATCAAGCACTATTTCCAGTTCTTTTGGAGCCAATAGAGGCTTTTTGTATCTTTTTGAATCATCAATTCCTATCCTTGGACATGCACAAACAACAAAGCTATCGTAATCAAATCCATAGAGCTTATCAGGTGATACCTCATCCATCAAAATTATATCTGCTATAAATCCAGAATCTTCTATATTTTTCTTAAGTTTCTTTGCTAGAGCCATTCTCTTTTGGCCTTTTTTCGTCGAAACTATCAGACCAAATTTCTTTGAATCTTTGGCCCTAAAGATTGCACCAAATCTTTCTTTTAGGATCTTATCTCTATATTCATCTAACGGATATATCCCATCGCTATCAAAAGCAAAGACCTTCTTCTCAGAAGATATTGCAACGCCCAGCGGATGGAACCTCCCTTCTCCGACAAATATGAAAAAGTCAACTTTATCTGAAATACTGGAAGCAGATGAGAAGTCACAGCCCAAAACCTGACCGGGATGGGTAACTCTCTTATCTCCTTTTCCAATAAATACCTCAAACCCTTCACTTTCTAGATATTCTTTTACTTTTGGAAGCTCCTTAACATAGTTTACAGTTGATACAAGCCCTATCCTTCTACCTTCCTTCTTAATCAAATCTATATTATTTTTTAAAATATCCATGTAAGGAAAAACAAAGTCAACTTCAATGAATAACAATGGAATATTGCTTTCAACAGGTAAAGGTGCATGACCAAAATTAACTAAGCAGTCACACACATCATCAAAGTTAGAGTCAGGAACATCACAAGCGCCGTAATTAAAATTTCCCGATATTATCACTTCATACCCTTGTTTTTTAAGTTCACTAGAAATATAATCTGCATAAACTTTTAATCCTTCAGGCAATATCAACCCCACTCTCTTTACATCCAATTCGTTTAGTCTCTTAAACAAAGGCTCTAAATCAAACTGATACTTCAATTCTCTTCCACTCCTTTTCTACAGATGGAATGATTATTTTCTCTTTTTCAATTGCTTTGTTGAAAGAAGAATAGGATAAGTTTGTACCATTCTCTACCCCATCAATAATAAACCTGCCGATATCGCTTCCCCCAAGGGATATAACATATTGGATAAATGCACCCTTCAAGTCTTCAATTCTAACATCTTTTATATTTGCAGTGATATATTTCATCTTTTCCTTTAACTCTCCGAAATCAAATATATGGTCTTCAAAAGGGGTATATGGCTTTGGAACAAACGGATTAAATGATGATTTTGTCCTTATTATCTTTCTTGATTGTTTTATGAAATTTATAATTTCGTCCAAATCTTTTTGTTCTTCCCCTGGAAGCCCAAAGATAAAGTAAAGTTTTACTGATTTAGAGTATTTTTTTATAAGATTTATTTTTTCAAAGAACTCATCATCTTTGTAACATTTTCCTATTTGAAATCTGATTGACTCAGAGGATTCCGGTGCTAAAGTTATAGTATCTTGACCTAATAGGGGGATTGTATTCTCATTTATGTCCCTAAGCTTTAATGATGGTAGAGAAACCTGAAACCCCAATTCACTTAAGCTTTTGATAATCTCATCAAGAAAGAAAGGCATGTCTGATCCTATCAATGCGATCTTTTCAAACTTAGTTCTCTTTTGTCCCTCTTTCACTATTTCAATTAGCTTTTCTTTATTTCTCTCTCGATAAGGCCCTAGAGCGTTGCCAGTAAGGCAGAATGAGCATCTGCTTCTGCATCCCCTAGATACCTCTAAAAGAAATGTTTTATTAAAGGATTCTTCAAAGTCACCCCATTGGATAGGTTCATAAAGAGGATGATATTCCAGCTTTTCTATTCTTCTTTTAATCTTATTTTCCTTATGAATCTCAGGTATGTATAGCCCTTCAATCTTGCCAAACTCATCTATTTGTTTTTTAGGGTCATCTAGCCCCGAATAAATATCTAGGAATTCAACTAGTGATTTTTCTGCATCGCCAATAAATGCAATGTCAAAAACATCCTTTAATAAAAAAGGGTTCACATTGAGCGGACCACCAGTTATGACAAGATGCTCTTCTCTATCCCCTCTCAGTAATGGTATATTGTTCTTTTTTAGAATTTTAAGAAGATTAATTACCCCATACTCATAATTTAGTGAAAATAATAAGGCTTTGAAATTTCTCAGCATGTCTTGAGTTTCAATAGATCTTTCAAAGTCAGAGAAAAATCGTTCTATTGAAAATCCATCCTTCTCATTAACAATGTTATAAACGTAATGAAGCCCAAGGTTTGAGTTTCCGGCACGGTATACATCCGGATAGATTAAAGCAAATCTATTGGCCGCTTTTTTTTTAATAGTACCGTATTCAGTGAACCTCATTGTTCCTTCCACCCGTTCTCTCCAACTAGAGGCACAAATATGCACCCGCCGTATTTATTAGTATCAAATGTACCATCTCTCTTCTTTTTTAATACTACTAGATCCTGATAATCTCTCTTTTTGCCGACAGGGGCGATGATCATCCCCCCTTCTTTTAGCTGGTCCTTCCAACTTTTTGGGATTTCGGGTGCTGCTGCAGTAGCAATTATCCTATCGTATGGTGCATCTTCTTCAAAGCCTTTTGTACCGTCTCCAAGAACTATCTTGACATTGCATCCCGCTCTTTTTAGATTCTCCATACCAAATTGGTAGACTTCCGGGATTCTTTCTATAGTGACAACATTTTCTTCACCACATATCTCGGCAATTAAAGCGGCGTTGTAACCTGATCCAGTTCCTATCTCTAAGATTTTAAGTCCAGGTTTAAGCTCTGACACCTCAAGCATCAATGCTATCATTGAAGGCGCAGAAATAGTCTGCCCCCTGCCAATCGAAAGGGGGGTGTCCCTGTATGATTCATCTCTTAGATTTTCAGGAACAAAATTACTTCTATCGACTTTTAAAAAAGCATTTTTGACAGAATCAGATTTAATATAACTAATTTTTTCAAGATAAGAAACCATTTTATTCCTTGACATATCACTTATTGACATCAAGACTCCTCCCACTTTTAGAGGATTGTGAGCAGTATAACCTTCTTATCTTGGATGCGGATGCAGATGGTTCAAATCCACGCGTCACCAATATTTTATCAATGACCATATCCCGTTCATCAATAGTAATATAGTCTCCTTTAGAAAATACTTCGTCCTTATCTGCAAAAGCCCTAAGTGAAAGGTAACCATATTGAATTCTTAAAGTAATTTTAAGCACGACAGGGATATCCTCTGGTATGAGGTATATTGTGTTAATATCTTTAGCTGAAGCAGAATCCACTTTTCTTTTAGCATCTATATGATTGACGTAGTATTTTTTTCCTTTGATCTCTATCAATTCTCCAACTTCAAATAGTTTATTTTCGGCCACATCGATTAATATCTTTTTTGATTGCTCAAAATAGGAAACTACAGCGGGAACTTTAATTAAGACCTCTTTGTCTAGAACAGTCTGGAATACTTCACCACAAAGATTGCACTTCCTCAATTCTTGTCTCCCTCTTTTTTTAAGAACTTCGTACTCTGTATGCTTACACACAATTTTGATAAATATTTTGTCTTTAAAATAGTTATCGGAAAGATAAAGAGATGATTAAGAATAGTTGATTTTTACCATAAAGTATTATTTTTGGATAGTCGAGAGAGAAAAATAAAAAAACAAAAACAATAATCTTTGAAATGATAAAAAAGGCCAGGATTATACAGGAAAGGCAAACTTACTCTGGGGCATTTGACGATTTCAAGCGTAGAAAAATGTATCAATGGACTTTAAAATCAAAAACAACATGCCATATGCCAGGTGAGTATTTTTTTATTTTCCTGTAATAAAGTGGCTCTAAAGCTCTTCCTTTATCAGACAAAATTTTTTCAATATTTTTTTTAAAGGAATGCTCAGATTTTTCAGGCATAGTATTATGGTAGTGGATTATCCCTCCCTCTTTTATCATGTCCAATGCTTTTAACAGAAACTTTTCATCATCTGAGAAGTACCCCATAATTATCCTGTCTGCTTTGAAATTTGGATTAAAATCAAGGCAGTCAGTATTTATGGGTGTGACCATGTCAACTACTTTGTTAAGATGAATATTTTCTAAGAGAAGGTTATAGCTATCAGGATTTTTTTCTAAAGCCCACACCTTAGATCTTCCATATTTTGATAGCGGTAATGTAAAGTATCCAATACCTGAAAACATGTCGATTATAATTTCATCTGGCAAGGAAACATTGCCCATCCTAACCCTTTCAGCTATATTGCCAGAAGAAAACATGACTTTTGACAGATCAATTTTGTAGAGTATCCCGTTTTCTTTATGGGTTGTGACAAATCCTCCCCCAACAATTTTTTTATAATAAGGGACTCTTAACTCTCCTGAAACAAACCCCTTTTCTAAAACGGTCTGACATCCAAAGCTATCATAAAAACTCTTCCCGATAAAATCCTTTAGCTCTTGATACTCTTTAGGGATTGTAAGAATTATAATGTCCCCAATCTTCTCATAACTCTTCATTATTTTATTGATATCGTCCTCAGCTATTCTATTCTTTAGCTGTTCTCTAAGTGTTTTTATTTTCTTATCTTCCACATCAAGTATTAATCCAAAATACATAAAAGGTTTTCAATTAAAGATATTTATGGAAAGTTGCGTTCTTACAGGAAATGAAATTAGAGAACTTATATTAAAGAGTGATCTAGTACAGAATTATATAGATCTAGATACCCAGATTACTCCAAATGGATTTGACATGACAGTTAGAGAGGTACACAGTATTGTATCAGAGGGTGCTGTAGATTTCAGCAACGAAAAAAGAAAGCTTTCTGAAACGAAAAAGATAGATTTTGTTGAAGAATTTGTTTTTCTTGAAAAAGGTGCTTACAAGATCATTTACAATGAGATTGTGAATATCCCGCCAAATATAGTTGCTTTGGGAAGACCTCGCTCGACTCTATTGAGATGCGGTGCAAATGTTGGAACAGCTGTTTGGGATAGGGGGTACAGCGGAAGAAGCGAGTCCTTACTTTCAGTAGATAATGAGAAGGGTATAAAGATTTTCAAAGATGCAAGGGTTCTACAACTAGTGTTTATGCGAACATTGACAGATGAGTCAGTTTACAAGGGGATATTTCTAAAAGAAAATATATAATCAAGTTAAAAAATGATCCTCAATTGCAAGAATATTGTTCCTTCTGACTATTATTAAACCTTTTTCTTTAACATTTTCTCCACGGAGAATCTTGACATTTTCCATAACTAGATTGAGTTCTAAGTCATACCCTGCTAATATCCCGTCTATTTTTCTGCCGTCTTTTAGAACTAGACGAACTATTTCACCAATATTATTGTGAACAATGTCAAAAGGTTTTTCAGCTCCTGCACTCCGGTATTCTTCACCTTGTTCATAGCCTTCTCTGTCGTCCATACAGATAATTCAATTAAGTCCTTTAAAAGAATTTCTATCTATCTTTTGAAATAAATATTAACAAGATTATTCTTAAAAAAAAGAAAAGATTGATATTTTCTCATAGATTTACTTTAAACAGGTAGGCAGAAAGGTATACCTCAATTGCAGCAGCAATTAGCAATAGCGGGATTATTAGCGCAAATAGCTTTAGCCCTTTCTCTATGTTATGCCTCAATGCTTCCGACCTTGACTTGCCGATAGGGGGAAAAATAATTTCTTTTGCAAGTCTAAATCCTTGTGATGCGGCTATTACAATAGCAGGGATTTCAATCACTCCATGAGGTAATATGCCCATTGAGAAAACTAAGGAATTTCCTCCTTCGGCAATAAATTTCCCATAAATTATCCCCACTACAGCCCCGTTTCCCCAGAGTGACACGAAAGGAAAGAAACCGACAAAAACCCCAAGCATCATTATCAAAAAGGATGTTCTTGTGTTAATATAAAATATATTCAAAAATAATTCAAGTGAAGTCATTTCTTTTAAGGGCCCAAACATGCCCTGGAATTCCTTTAGAAAAGAATCAATTATCTCAGGGTTGTTGTTCAATAATACCTTAAATATATAAAATCCTGAAATAGATCCTAGTATAAATAATCCTAGTGATATCAGCATTAGATTTTTATTTTCCTTTATTGTTGGGAAAACTTCATTTTTGTAAAAATAAGTTATTTTTTCTTTTCCGCTTTCCATGATAAAATCCTCTTTGTTATAATCATTAGTAGCAATACGCCCAATAGAAGACCAAGACCAAATATGATTTTAAAGATATTGTATTTTTCTATCGCCCTTTCAGAATATTTCTGTGATTCTGTTGCCATTGAAAAAGCATCAGAATATTTTCCTCTGTTGAAAAGTCTTTTTGCTTCTGTTAAATGTTCATCTGCTTTTTGAACATCATTTTCATAAAATAATGTATTTTTTGCTTCCTTTAATTTACTGTCGGCTGTATCAATTTCTATTTTTGCCCTTTGCATATCCCCCTGACCAAACTTATCAAGTACTTCAATCGACTTATCAATAAGTTCAATTCTCTTATTAAGATTATTTTCTTTTTCAGCCTGGGTTAGATAATAAACACCTTCATTGAATACCGCTTCATCGGCAACAGTAAACCCTTTACTTCTCGCCTCACGTTCTAAATTCTTTGCTTTCTGAAGCTTTTCATTAAATTCAGTATCAATCAAACCCATTTGAGATTCGAGAAGAGTTATTGCCGGGGAGATTGTAGTATACGCCTCTCTATAACGCCCGAATGAGTAGTAACTCTGCGCTTGCTGAATTAAGGAAGTAATTCTATTGGTTTCAGAGGGTTTAATCTCAGAAAAACCGTTCTTTTTCATAGATTCAAAATATGACAAAAATGAATTTGTTTCTTGATCATAATTTTCTTTGTATTGGATTCTCTGATCTATCGCATTGGAGTCTCCTGCTGCAAAGTCAAATAGATTCATGACAAAAAGAGCATTGTCTTCCTGGGCCACATAAGTATCTTCAAATAGAGATTTGTCTCCGACTATTATTACCATCCCTTTCCCATATTTCACAAATGCAGAAACAGGAGGTCTTTGGCCCTTCCCATAAGTTTGAAATTCATCATAGTTTTTAGAATAGGAAGTGGTATTGCTTTTTAGCTCGCCATCAAATTCTCCTTTAAGACTTGAGCCGCTAACATAAATAATTTTGGAAACACCTTTTGACGGAAGATAATTATCATTTCCTTGTATCAAAACATTGGTATTGTAACTTATGAAGTTTGTATCATCATATACTCTATCGACATTGACTTCTATGTTTAAAGAAGATAGAAGACGATTAATCTGAGTTATTGAACTTGCCTCTGTAAAATCTTCTGCAATTATTAGTAGAGAGCCGCCCAAGTTGACAAAATCAAGGAGTCTTGGTATCTCTTCAGGAGATATCCTTTTGTCTGGAGTTATTATTGTGATGACTTTATATTGAGAAATATTTTGAGGGATCACTTGAGATTTAGTAATGTTATAATTAATTTTAATTGAATCTTCAATCTTTCCAAGACTTTTCCCATAAAATAAAATATTCTCATTATCGGCAAAAACTAAAGGGGAAAATATCGAAAAAAGCATAATTACAAATATGGATAATCCTAAAATCTTTTTCATAAAATTTAATTCGGCAGAAAGTATATAAATTTTTTGAGTTTATTTGGCTTATGAGGCTGTTATCCCTATTTTCTGGTGGAAAGGACTCTCTTTTTGCCACATATCTTGCAATGAGAGGGGGCCACGAAGTTGTTTGTCTTCTCTCTTTAGAGTCAGAAAGAGACGATTCATACATGTTTCATGTTCCCAATATTTCGTTGACATCATTTCAGGCAAAAGCTATGGGCATCCCTTTGATACGAAAAAATGTCAAAGGTGAAAAGGAAAAGGAAGTTGAAGAATTGCGCCATATTATTGGTGAATTTGTAAAAAATAAGGAAATTGATGGGATAATAACGGGTGCTATCGAGTCAAACTATCAAAGAGAAAGGGTTCAAAAGATCGCTGACTATTATGGGGTATTTCACTATGCCCCCTTATGGAAGACGGACACTAACGAATATATGGAAACATTGATCAAAAATGGCTTTGAGGTTGTTATCGTTTCAGTTTCTGCACTTGGCCTTGATGAATCTTTTCTTGGAAGGGTAATTGATGGGGAGATTCTCGAAAAATTAAAACTTTTAAATAAAAAATATGGGGTGCATATCGCCGGAGAGGGAGGAGAATACGAAACTTTTGTCACAGATGCTCCCATATTCAAAAAGAAACTAATAATAGAAAAATCAAGAAAAATAATAGAAAATCTAAATGGAACCTTAGTAATAGAATCTATTATTCTTGAAGATAAATCATAGAACAATTCTTGTCCCGCAGCTTTCAGAATCAATTAATGCTTGGAGGATGACATGTTTTGACTTCCCATTAATTACGTGGACTTCCCCCACCCCTTCTTTTAATGCCGAAATAGATGAAAGAACTTTAGGAATCATTCCCCCTGATATCTTTCCTTTTTCAATCATGGAGTTTGCATCTGATTCAGTTAAAAGTGAAACTCTTGTGGAAGGATCATTTGGATCAAGGTATATCCCGTCTACATCTGTGATCAACAATAGCTTTTCAGCGCCCATTGCTGCTGCAATTGAGTATGCAAATTCATCAGCGTTCACATTATATGCTCCGTTTTCACCTACCCCTATTGGAGAAATAACGGGTATGTAACCTTCATCGATTAGTGTCCACAAAAGCCAAGTATTAACGCAGTTGACT
>JBAYOH010000010.1:0-42366 GCA_041678455.1 Methanofastidiosum sp. | reverse complement strand
TTTATTTGGGCAAACTTCTGCCATCCCTTACTCCAAGAGAATACGCTGGATGAGATTAACATCAGCCCTAATACCACGCTTTTTCCTCAGATGCTTAGCTATGCCCGATGCGGAAAGGTCAAGAGTATTTTTAGCTTGGATAATCTCTGCCTTGAAGTCCACAGGGTACCTGTATAAGGTCTTCTTCCAGACTGTATTTGAAAGCCTAACTATCTACTGTACCCGTCTTTGAGAGATTCTAAATTGAACGGCAACAACTCTTGTGGGAAGTTTGTACTTTGTTACCCTAAGTACAATCGCCTCAAGATCTCTATCCTTAAGCTTCATGCCATTTAATGCAAAAGATGAATTTAAAGCTTGGCGAAATATTTGGCAGATAACACAATAAAAATTAAAATTCAATAATATGCCGGCATCATTTCCTTTTTTTTGTTTCCATTTTCATTATATGATATCTCCCATTTTGGAATCCAGGCCAATGAAACCATTTTGATTTCTATGTCTGATTTTTTAGGTTGAATCACGACTTCTTTGACTTCACTTATTTCTTTTTCTCTTTTTTGTTTTACAATTTCTATTTGGGCTTTTAGTTCATTTTCCAGCGATTCCATCTCTTTATCCAGGGAAACTATATCCTTCTGGGCTTTATCGATATCAGCAGAAACTGTTTTGCTCTTTTGGTATTTATTCATTGCTTTGGAAGCAGAGCGTGTAGAGTGTCTTCCCATAAACATACCCACAACAGATTCTCCAGCAGACAATAAAGCCTCTTGTTTCAATGAGCTCGCAGAAGCTTGTTTTTTTATAAGAATATCTTGAGATTTGCTCTGTTTCGCTTTAAGTTTTTCAAATTCTTTGGCGTATTTTTGTTCAATTTTATCAACTTCATCATCTCTTAGCTCTCTTGCGATCTGATTTATTTTTAGAATAAAATCTGCTTTGGATTCATTAGGTTTTGAATACATTTTTAGGATGGGACTGTGATACAGTTTGAAATTACTGTTGTAGAATAAGAAATCTATAAAACTTTTCTTTAGCTCGTTAAAGTCTTTGGAATCATTTAAATTGCTTGGGATCTCTGAGAATTTTGCTTTACCCTCAGGAATACTTAGAAAATTTGATATTTTTATTTCTTCAGATTTTTCCCAGCTCATAAATTCAGATGAATATAGGATTAAATTTCTTTCTTGGTCTTCTTTTAATTCAATATTTTTATCTTGGAAATGAATTACCGCTTTTCCAATTACTCCTGGGTTATAGACAAGAGATGGTTCTTCAAAAGATAACTCTTTTTGATTTCTATTTTTTATTTCTTGAATGGCAAGAGCAGAACTTTTGATTAAAGGAACAAATATTTGTTGAATTTCACTTGAAATAGTAGGGGGGGCTGTAGTACCTTTGTTTGGTGAAATTTCAGAAGAAGATGTTTTAACGGTTGAAGAAAATTTAATTTCTTGAACTTTATCTTTCATTATTAATTTTACCTCACTTTTAGTCATCGGCCCTCTCAAGTAACTCATAGCCCATCTTGTCTGGAAAATAACTGGATTTTTTGTGTGAACACTATGGAAGATAAATACTCTTTTCCCGAGATTTGAAATTAACTTATTCATCTGTTCTCTATTTCCAGATTCGTTAGAGCTAGAACTAATAGTATCTAAACCTTCAAGTAATCTTAGTTTATCCCTTTCTGTTTGAAGTCTGCCTATAAACCACGTTCCTGCATTACTCAATCCTTTGTAATCTATATCTACGGGGTTTTGGGTGGCCAACATAATCCCAACTCCAAATGCCCTAGCCTGTTTTAATAAAGTAAGAAGTGGTTTTTTACTCGGAGGATTAGAGACTGGAGGGAAATAGCCGAATATTTCATCCATATACACCAAAGTCCTAAGACTATTAGTTCCACTTTGTTTTCTCATCCAAGATATGATCTGATTAAGTAAGAGTGTAACAAAGAACATTCTTTCCGAATCACTTAGATGCGCAATGTAAAATATCGAGTGTCTTGTTTTACCATCTTTATTTGTTATAAATTTTGAGATATCAAGTGGATGCCCTTCAAGCCAATTTTTAAAACTTGGAGATGCAATAAGGCTATTGAGTTGCATTGATAAAGACATTCTATCTTTTTTTGGGAAGAAAGTATCAATTTCAAAGATTCCTAATGTCCTGAAAGGAGGATCTTGAATTGAAAGAATGAGTTTTGCTATATCTAGATTTTTGTTTTTGCTCCAGAAATGTTCAAATATATTTGATAGTAGAATATGTTCACGAGAGTTAATAGGGTCGGCTTCAACTCCGATTAAGCCCAATATACCACTGACAATACCTTGTATCTGTTCTCTAATGAGTTCTGAATCATCTTTCCAATCAATTGAAGGTGCATCGAAAGAATGCAATATTGAAACAGGAGCACCAGCTTCACTTCCCGGTGTGTATATAACGAATTCAGTATTCTCTCTTAACATTTTAATCCTACTTTCATCTTGCCCCCAATCTGCCAATCCCTTTTTCCAAATCTCTGCTTGCTGGGAGGCATAATCATCAACGCTCATTCCTTTCCTTCTTGCCTCATCTGGGTCTACCCATTGAGAGAAATTTTCTTTTTTTAATTCTGGAAAAGTTAGTAATAAGTTCGTCATATCCCCTTTTGGGTCAATTATTATTGCAGGGATATTATCTATAGCTGCTTCTTCTAAGATATCTATACAAAGACCAGTTTTTCCACTTCCAGTCATACCAATGCATACAGCGTGAGTTGTAAGATCTCTTGAATCGTACATAACTAGTTTGTCAATCAATGTATTATTCTTCATATCAAATTCTTTACCCAAATAGAATGAGCCCAATTTTTCAAAATCCATTATTTGCCCCCATCTTAAACAATTATTATATTATTAAATCTCATAGTTAATAAATCTATACCAAAAAGCTATATTTTAATTTATCATTGATAAATCATATTAGTGAAGAGTTTTCTACAACAAATTGGATAATGGAAAAAATCATTGAACATGCGGGATTTACTATTGAATCTAAAGATTATAAAAATGATTTTTTGCTTCATATTTGTGTATAAAGAATTAGAGATATGAGAACTTATAACCCAAATATAAGATTAGATTATAGAGAATTTTGATTAACTTCAGTCTTATTTCCGCTATAGATTAAATTTACATTCCAATAGCGGGTTTTAGTTGTCATGGACAGCTTGATTGATTTTGCCTTGAAAAGAGAGTATGAACGCCTTCAGAAGCTAGGCGACAGATTAAACGATATTATTAGCTTCATACTCTTTCTAAAAGGATGGCCTAGCGTTAGCCATCGAAGAATTTTGGGAAATTGCCCAAATTTGGATAAAAAGAGTTAAGAAACACTATAAAGCGCCCTAAGATTTATAAAATAAAAGAGATAAGAAAAAAATAGAGGTTAATCGTAATTTTCTTAACGTAAAAATTTATGATTCTTAAAGCAGCAAATACATTAGTAATTTAAACAAAATAATTATGATTTGACCTATGCACTATCACATCATTCTAACAACTAAATGCAATTCACAGTGCAAATACTGCTATGAAAAATCAATGAATGATTTTGATAACGATATTGGACAAAAGGTAAATCTTGATTTGTCCGCTCCTGAATCAAGTGAGATCGATGCCACCGCCCTTAAAAAATTCATTGATAGGGATATAAATCCCGTAATTATTTTTTATGGTGGAGAGCCTCTTCTTAATATAAAAAAAATCAAAGAAATCATTGACAATATTGATGTTCCCTATAGAATGCAAACAAATGGAAAGCTTTTGGACAAACTTCCGATAGAATATCTAAATAAAATTGATAAGATTTTAGTTTCTATTGATGGTGATAAAGAGAGGACAGATTTTAATAGAGGTAAAGGAACTTACAACTTAGTAATGGAGAATATTTCGCAAATAAAAGAAAAAAATTATTCAGGGGAGATTATTGCCAGGATGACTTTGAACTTGGAATCGCCAGATATTTTTGAACAAGTTTTACATCTTATTGATATTGGCTTTTCATCCGTCCATTGGCAGATAGATGCGGGCTTTTATGCCTATGATTATGATAGAGAAAAATTTAGTATATTTGTAAAAGAATATAATAATTCAATCATAAAGCTTATCGACTATTGGGTAGCCCAAATGAAAAACCAAAAAGTTCTGAAACTTTATCCTTTCATTGGAATAGTGGACAGTCTTCTCAAAAGTGAGAAAACGCTTCTAAGATGTGGTGCGGGACACAGTGGATATGCTATCCGTACAGATGGAAAATTAGTAGCCTGTCCAATTATGGCTTGGATTCAAGAGTTTATTTCGGGAGATTTGAATTCTAATCCTAAGAAAATAAAAAAATTTCCAATGGCAGAAAGATGCAAGAATTGTGAGATTAAGAATATTTGTGGCGGGAGATGCCTCTACTGGCAGTACTTAAAATTATGGCCAGAAGATGGAAATGAATTAATTTGTAAAACAATTAAACATCTTGTAGCCGAACTACAAAATAAAATACCCGAAATTAAAAAACTTATTGACAAAGAAACAATTAGCTACAAAGACCTTGGATATGAGAAATATTTTGGACCAGAAATAATACCATAATCCGTTCAATTTTTTTAAAATATTAAAAATATTTTTCCGAAAACTACTTAAATACCATAATCAAAATACATTTGGAGATTTTATGGACTTACCAATTTTGTTAGTACTTGGAGTTGTAGTTGTTATAGCACTTGGCCTTATTGGAATATTTGTTGGCATCTACAACAGATTTTTTACATTGAAGAATTCGGCTGAAGCAACTTTAGGGCAGATAAGAGTAGCCCTAAAAAAGCGTCTTGATATGATCGACCAGCTATTAGGTGCTGTAAAGAGTTATGCAAAGTTTGAGAAGGAAACTTTAGAAAATATAACAAAATATCGTGCAAGTATTGGAAGCGCTTCTCCTGAAGCAATAAGTGAAATTGATCGTCAAAGCGCAGGTATTTTGGGGAGACTCATTGCAGTGGCAGAAAACTATCCAGATCTTAAAACTTCAACTACAGTAGTTAATCTAATGGAATCAGTTAAAACTGTAGAAGATGAAATTGCAAGACAAAGATACACTTATAATAACATAGCCCAACAGTTTAACACTATGCTAGATACAATACCCTCAAACATAGTTGGAAGGATCATAGGGCTCATAAAATTAGAATATCTTAAATTTGAAGAGGCTATTGAAACAAGACCAAAAATTGAGTTTTAGAAGATGGAAATATGGCCGAATCAAAACAGATTACAGTACTAGTGCTAGTTACGCTTTTGATAGGTGCAACTGCCCTATTGTTACTGCCCAAAGGCCCAATTATTTTTGAAGGCGACCTCGTGGTGGATAACTACGAGGTTACTTTTCATTCTAATGGCACTTTATCTGAGAAGTACACATATGACGTAAAAAGCTCTGGGCAGTACCGAATGCTTTTCAGATACTGGGACGATATACTTTCATTTGAAAAACTTGGAAGATCCTATATTGAATTTGTAAGCATAAAATATCCTTCGGGAACTACTGGATATGCTAAAGACTACAAAGGTGATGTAAGGTTATTTGGAAATGAATCCCACAGATACACCATAGATTCCTTAGCATATACAAATGAAGTAGGCGCATACAACCCTTCATACTTTAATAAGGGTAAGTATGAGATAGAATACAATTATATTCTTCATCCACCTATTCAGTATGATAGTGAGGTAAGTCATTTGAATCTAAAACTCCAGAGGGAGCATATACCAATAAAAAATTTCAAGATAATGATTCCAAAGGAGAATATACTAAAAGTCTATCCGCATCCCCCTAACTTAAAAGTCTCAGAATATCAAAATTATATTATTATTACCGGAACTTCTCCAAAAAATGAACTTTTAGAGATTGAGCTTCTTTTAAAGCCAGACTATATTAATTCTATAAATGGTTTCCCAGAAAATATAAGTGGAGTTAGACAGAAAACAGAGATGGCTAATTTACTTTATACTATACCATTTTATGCAGCAAAGTTTCTTTATGTATTAACAAGCCTATTGCTTGTAACAGTTCCATTCATATTCTTATATATTTATTACAGATATGGAAAAGAAAAAAGCTTTACAGTGCCTGAATTTTTGAGCTTTATTCCTAATGAGAAATTGAAACCTTGGGTAGTTAATCTTCTGTTTAAAGGTGAAGCAAATACTTTTGACATGAATGCTTTCTACGCAACACTTTTGGATCTTCATAAAAGGCATAAAATTGAGATAAAAGAGAAGGAAAATCCAAAATATATCACAATTAAACTGAAAGATAAAACTGACCTTGATCATTTCGAAACAAAAGTAATCGAGTTTATTGAAAAAGTAGGAACTGATGGAGTAGTTGATACTGAAACAATATCCTCTCTAGCTAAGAGCGCAAGAAAGGATGTTATGAATCAAAAAACTATGCTAAGCTACCAATCTTCCCTAAACGGCATTACAAATGTTAAATCAACTGACAGAATGATTATTAAAAACTATATAATTGAAGGAAGAACTAGGCCACTCCCTGTATTACTTCTTGGAATACTTTTTGCAGTCATTTCTATTATTATGCTAATATTTGTACCTTTTGCAACTAATGCATCGAGTTCGCTTATTGCTTCCATAATAATTGTTATACAATCTATAATCGCTATGGCTTTCCCAACAACCCTATTCGGGCTATGGAAAAATAACAGCTATAAGGAAAAACTTGAATGGGATGCTTTTACTAAGTTCTTATCCGACCTCGCATTGATGAGAAAATATTCTCCAGATGACATCCTCATGTGGGGGGAATGGCTTGTATATGGAACTGCACTTGGGGTGGGGGATAAAGTTGAAGCCGCAATGAAAGCTCTGAATGTGAATATACAAGACGTAAATGTAGTTCCTTATCACGCGATAAATAGATCTTTTATTCCAATTTCTTCCTATGCCCCGCCTAGCAGTGGTGGTGGCGGTAGTGGGGGATTTGGAGGGGGCGGATTTGGCGGTGGCGGTGGCTTCGGTGGAGGCGGTGTTGGGGGTCGTTAAATCTATTAAAATAAAATTTTTATAATTAAGAAAATTAGAATATATTTAATAAAATGAAATAATAGCTATTTTAGCTAAATAAATCGTCTATTCCGTATTTAGCCCAGTCGATGCTTCGTCCAAAGCTTTCTCCGCCGCCCACTCTTTTCCTTCTTGCGTCTCTTTCAAATGGTTGTAGTTCTATGTCCCCATCTGCAGCTCTTCCAGATATAAACGGTGATTTTACTCCAGTCATGATGAGCATTACTCTCATCGAATCCTTTAAGCCTTCGTCAACTCTTGCACCCCAAATAATCTTTGCTTCAGGATCCATAATTGAGTTAACTATTTCTCCAACTCTGTTGGCCTCATTTAAAGTCATATTACTGCCACCTGAAACGTGAACAAGTGCACCTTTTGCATTCTTATAGTCAACATCCAATAGTTTGCAGGTCATTGCTTCGTGGACTGCTTCCTCAACTCTATTCTTGGTATTAGATTCACCGACTCCGATTACAGCAACTCCACCATCTTGCATAATTGTTCTTACATCAGCATAATCTAAGTTAACAAGACTTGGTTGTGTAATAGTTTCTGTGATTCCTTTAACCATCTCGGCAAGAACTTCATCAGATACACTAAAAGCGTAGTCAATTGGCATGTTTGGAACAAGTTGAAGTAGCTTATTGTTATCTAGTGTGATAACTGTATCTGCATATCGCCTAAAGGCTTCAAGCCCTTGAATTGCTTTTTCAAATCTGTGAGATCCTTCCATTCTAAAAGGTAAGGTTACTACTCCCACAACTAACGCGCCACATTCTTTAGCAACTTCAGCAACTACCGGGGCACTCCCCGTTCCTGTTCCGCCTCCCAAACCTGCAGAGACGAAAACTAAATTTGCGTCTTTAAAAAGTTCTTTTAATTTATGCCTATCTTCCTGAGCGGCTTCCCAGCCAACGCTAGGGTCTCCCCCTGCTCCAAGACCTTTTGTAAGCTCTTTTCCAATAACAAACTTTTTGTCAGCTTGAATATTCTCTAAGTGCTGCCTATCTGTATTCAAGGCAATTGTTTCGGCGCCCATTACTCCCCCGAGCATTGAAAGTCTATTTACTGTATTATTGCCTGCACCGCCACATCCCGCACATATTATTCTAGCGTGTCCAATGCCTTCTAATTCCGCTGCAGTTTCTTCAAAGTTATTAGTTTGAGTATATTTTGAAGCATTTTCCAAGATGCCTTTCATATAAAACCCCCAATTATATAAATTATTTTTTATTATTTACTTTATTTTTCCAGATATGCCTTCATTTCTAAGTGACCTAAACCCACCAAGTTCGTTCTTTAGCATGTCTCTGATCGCTGATCTTATGGCTTCACTCTTATTAGGGAAATATCCATAATTAACCAACTCGTCCAACCCGTTAATATACGCTTCTGGTATTTGTACTGATATGAGTTTCATTAATGTCCCTCTAGCATCTGTATAATACTTGGGAGATACATCTATATAAGAGTTTCGGTTATCCAGATATTTCTTATAACCTATCTGTGTATCTTCCTTATGTGTTTCTTGTATTATCCTTATACCCCCCTAATATTATTCAGATATTATATGGACACTTCATATCTATTGTCTGGATATTTCAATAGTGGTATTGTAATATCGCTCACGGATTATCATTATGGGTAATCATTGTCTTTCATGTGGGTTATCCAGTAAATACTAATTTTGTTAACTACTATATATAGTTTTCGGTTAATAATGATAAACAATACTTCTTTTAGATTTCCATAAAGTATTACCAATTATAAACTTTATTAACAATGCACAACGATAATTTTTTAAGAAAAGAGAAGATAGTATAATCATGTTACTGGTATTTGAATCCCAAATTCAAGATGTAGAAAATCTAATTGAAATATTAAAGAAAAATGGGGCAGATGCTATTTTTGATGAAAGTAAAGCTTATGGGATTAAGCATATAGCTATGGCTCTGTACCAAACAACTCAAGCATTTAAGAATAAATCAAACTTTGCTGACGATTTTTCACTAGAGTATTTGATCAGATTGTCTGGAGAAAAACAGATCTCTAAAGCTTTAACGTTTGGCGTAAAAAACGGATTTAATAGGATAGGAATTATAGTGAATGAAGAAAAAAAAGAGAAGATTATCCAGATTTTAGGCCAGCCAGTTCCCCCTGAGAAATATGATAAGGAGTTCATAATAGAGTATTTTGAAATAAAAGATATCAGCAATAGGATAGAAACTGAAAAAAAGATATTTGAAAAGATTGCATTACTTAATACAAAAATATAGAGTAATGGTAAATAATAATTAAAATAATGAAAAACATTAAATACTATATTTTTGTTAAAAACTAATTACTAAATACGCAATAGTTACAATTATACTTTTAAATTAGCCATTGTTTTATCTTTGTGAATCCTGAAGAAATAATGGATATTCTTTTTGTTTTAATTAACGAAGTATCAGTTATGGTTACAGTAATAGCCGTAGTTGTAAGCTCCGTTAATCATTTTAAAAAGTTGTTATAGATAAAAGATTTACTTATAAAAATCAGAGTGTTATGGTACTCATATTTGGCTCTTTTTCACTATTTGGCAACTATTCTAGGATAGAACTTTCTTCTGGTGCTATAGCAAATATAAGGGATACGGAGCCATTAGTCGCAGATTTAGTAGGTGGATCAGTTATTGGGCTTGTTGCAGGATTAATAGGTGGGGCAAACAGAATCCATAGAGGTGGCTTAACAGCACTTCCTTGTTCAGTTGCCACTATTTCAGCAGGTATTATTGGTGGATTAATCTATCAATGCAATAAAAAGGAATTTATCGGGGCATATAAAGCCACGATTATTGCAGTTTTATTAGAATTTTATCATATGAGGATCACATTAATCCTTGCAAAATCTTTTGATTGGCATTAAAAACTGTAAAAATAGTAATAATACCTATGACCCGGTCAAATGCCTTAGGGATTGCAATATTTTCCATAATAATCACTAGCATAATTAAGGAGAAAAAGAAAATAAAAGAACTTGAAAATGATATGCCTATTGCCACTTCAAAAGAAGAAGACAAAATATGAGTTTAATGAGGCAAGGCGGGCCTGATGGGATTTGAACCCACGTTCTTCGGGTCCGAAGCCCGACGCCATATCCACTAGACCACAGGCCCCTGTAGAATCTCAATGCAGGAATTTATAAATATATTCGAAATCCTTAAATATTAATTAAAACAAATCTGTTTAAACTCTTTTAGGAGAGAAAAATAATGGCCAAAAGACGCAAAGTATCAAAACCTTTTAAGTATAATCCAGTGAGCGTAAAGGATCTTTTAGTTGAGATGAAAGATATCTCAGAACTAATGGTTGACTTAGCCTATTCATCAATCCTTTTCAAAAACAAAGAAATAGCAGAGGATGTTACCGAACTTGAGAGTAGAATGGATGAACTAAATTATAGGATAAGGATAACAGCAATGCTAGCTGCTAGAAGCGTTGAAGACGCAGAAAGAATTTCTGCTGTTTTACAATTTGCCTCCGCTTCTGAAAAAATATCAAATGCTGCAGGAGATTTGTCCAATATCATCTTAAGAGATATGAAAATACATCCAATTGTTTACGAGGCGTTTGAAGACGCTGAAGAACAAATAGAAAAATATGAAGTATCCCCTAAATCAAAACTATCGCGCATGACATTAAAAAAGGCAGGACTAGGATCTAAAATTGGAACGTATATAATCGCTGTAAAAAGAAAAGATTCCATTAAATATAATCCTTCCAAAGGATTTGTTATTAAAGATGGAGATATACTCATTGCAAGGGGTAGTAATACAGGTCTTGAAATATTAAAGAGTATATGTAGTGGAATAAAAACAAAGTGGTGATGCAATGGAAACTGGTATGGCTGATATATTAACGCAAATGAAAAATAATTCAGAACTAATGGTAGCCCTATCCTACACTGCCTTACTATACAATAATAAATACATCGCAGAGGAAGTAATGGAACTTGAAGAGATTGTAGATAAACTGAACTATGAAATGGGTAAAAAAATATTACAAAAGGCGTCTAATGTTAGTAATCCAGAAGCACTACTAAGTCTGATTCATATAACTGAAGCAACTGAAGCTATTGCTGATGCTGCTTCTGAAATAGCAGATATTGTAACCAGGGGGATTGACGCTCACCCAATATTTAAAGAGGCAATGAAAGAAACTGACCAGATTATTGCAAGGGTAAAAATATGTTCAGATTCGATTATAATTGATAAGACTTTCCAAGAAATAAAATTACAAAGTAAAACTGGTATTTACATATTTCTAATAAAGAGAGATAAAGACTATATTTACTCCCCAAAGAAAAACTTCACAGTGAATGAGGGGGACATACTTTATGGTATCGGTATGGAAAGTGGAATAGAGAAATTACATGAACTTGCTAACTGTAAGCTTCAGACATAATTTTCATTTTTAATTTCCCTGTTAATCTCATGAATAAGACTGTCAATCCGCCCGCTATGAGCAGATAAATCATTAGAATTTCAAAAGATATAGAACCTAGAATAAACTTGGCAGACTGATATAAAATAAATGAGAATACTGCTGTGAAAAATGTTAGTGCTAGTGTACTTATTACTTCCTTCTTATTTGTAGAGTAAGCTTCTAGAAATCTACCAAACATCGCTATTGCAAAAGCAACGTAAATGAGTTCAATTCTTGATAGAATTGTTGCTATTACTAATGGTATACTTTGCCAAGTTGGAAATTGGAGAAGATAGTAATAACTCTGCCATACTCCAATAATACCTAATAATACAGCAATAAGGTAAAAAACAAATCCTACCCTTTTTGGAGAAAACTCATTCTTTAAGAAAGTATCAATCCCAAATCCCTTGAAGAACAGAGATATCCCTAGGATAAATAAAAATCCAAACCAGCCTAGCTGAGGTTTTCCCAATAAAAATGCTGCGCCAAAAAGAAGAAAAACTAGTCCGGGTGCCCCAAACACGAGGCCTGCGAGTTTTCGGTCATCCATGATCTCCCTTATATATCTATGGAGGATAAAATAAGTTTCTTCGATTGTTTCACTTTGTTGTATAACAATCCTATCTATAGAAATAATTTGCACCTTTGATTGAATGGCAGGTAGGATATTCTCATCTTCTCGACCATCTGTAACAAGAATTACCCCTTTTACTTTTATTTTTTTAAGAACTTGGTCGAGTTGGTCAGAAAGCACTATATCAGATTTAACACCAACGTCAGCATCTCCTGTAAGAGCTACTACTTCACAAGGTGTATCTTCATTTTTCAATTTTCGAAAGACTTGGATTGCCCTAAAAAGAACATTTGTATCTGATTCTGTGGGATCGGCTATACCAAGTTCCATTGCTGCATTTAGGATATTTTTTTCTCCCATTATTGGCCCTTGAATGCCTGTCTTAACCCCCAGATCGTTGTCCCTATCAACCGAGAGCACCAATATTTTCTTCTCAAACATCAGTTTCTACCATCTTCTTTTTGACTGAGTTTACCTTATCTTGCATAGAATACTTCTTGTCTAATCTATAATCAATCTTTATGTTAGTTATAATCCTTTCTATTCCCATTTCAAATATTAAGTTATGCGAATAATCAATTAACTTGGATATCTCATTCCACTCGCCCTCTATAATTGTTCCCATGGGCGTGAGTTGATATTTTAATCCACTTTTCTCTATGTTTTTTATAACTACCGCAATATAACGACTAAGAGATGTTCCAACTCCAATAGGAACAAAAGATATTTCTACTATCAAATATTTTCCCCAGCCTGAAAAATTTTCAGTTCATCCAAGGTGAGTTTTTCTCCATTTTTAAATTTCTCTAGGATATCTTCACTTTTCTTTGATAGTTCCATTTTCTTTTCTTTTATTTTTTTCTCTTTTTCCTGTTTCTCAGTTTTTCTTGAATTAATCTCTAATCCTTTGATTTTTGCTCTTAGTTCTCTTATTTTATCGTATAGTTCATCAACATATTTTTTCTTTTCAATATAGCTCTTGTGGTTTGTATCTGCTTCTTTTTTGATATCTTCGGAACTGTTGAAATAGTATATCATACGCTCATGATACTTAGTGGATTCGTCCGAAAGCTCTAGAACTTTTTTATGGTATTCCTCAGAATTTTTTTTCAATGTATCTAAATCTTTTCGAGAAAAGCGGGCTTCTTTGGAAAGCGCTTCATAATTTTTAGATTCATTAAGGTCTTTTTTTAAGTCCTTTATGACGTCAACAAGTTGTCGTTCTTTATCCAATGAAAGAACTTCAGTTTCAAGTTTCCATTCAATATTATCTATCTTTTTTTCAATTTCTGAAGAGGAAGTGATATCCTTGTTCTTTGTGGCTTCTTTAATTTTATTCAAAGATTCATAAATTATTCTTAGTTTAGAGCTATTTTCTTCACGTAAGGCCTTATATTTTTTTGTTTCCTCATTAGCTTTATCCCTAAGCTCCTTATTTTCCTTACCTTTCTTAATCAGATCAGAAACTTGGGCATTTTTTTCATCTCTTTTTTGTTTTAAGCCCAAAAGCTCTTTTTTATATGATTCCGCCTCGGATTCTAAAGCCTTTAATTCTTGTGAAATTTTTATAATTTCATCGTCTACTGAATCTTCCAAAGACATACCTCAACTTGTAAATATTAGTATCATTTATAATTATTTTGGTTAAATCAGTTAAGAATATATATTTCATCCCATAATTAGACTTATGTCTCTTATTTTTGGAGCCGGTAAAATCGGATATGCCGTATCTTTAGTACTTAAAAAGAGAGGCAAAGAGGTAGTAGTCATAGATAAAAATATGCAGGCTTTGAGCAGAGTAGAAGCTATTGGTTGTAAAACATATCTGTTTGATTTTACTAAATCATTTAATCTTATAGGGATAAATATTTCAAAATTTAAAGAGATAATTATCACTACTTCAAACCATAATATTAATATCGAAGCTTTGAAAATTTCAAGAGAGCTCAATAAAGAAGCTTTGATAATTGTTAACGCCCCTAGTTCAGCACATATCTCAGGAATTAAAAAATTGGGGGCAGATTTTGTAGTTACTCCAGATAGATCAATGGCACAAATAATAATAAATCAACTTGAACTGTCAAATTATTGGAGAAATAAAGATCTATTAAAAAAAATACTTGAGAAATCCAAGTCATTAGCAATTATAATGCATGATAATCCTGATCCAGATGCAATGTCAAGCGCTTATGCCCTTAAAGCAATTGCAGAAAGTTTGAAGGTAAATGTAGATATATATTATGGAGGGGAGATTGGTCACGAAGCGAACAAATTGATGATTGAACTTTTGAAATGGGATTTTAAAAAGATAACGGAGCATAAAAAACATGTTTTAAGAGGGTATGACAAAATTGCATTAATTGATATGCCAAATCTATCTAATACGACTATATTCCCCTCAGAAATAAAACCAGATATTATAATTGATCATCATTATACTGAGGAAGAAAAAATTAATGCACAATTCATTGATATAAGGCCTAAAGTTGGTGCAACTGCCACTATTATGACTTCTTATTTGAGAGATTTTGGTATTGAAGTAAGTGAGCAATTAGCAACAGGATTAATGTATGGGATTCTTGTTGATACGAATAACTTTAAACGAAATTTTGAGAAGGAAGATACCGAGGCCGTATATTATCTAAACCCCAAGATTAATAAAGAACTTTTGAATATTATTGAAAATCCCGATATTTCTCCAGATACTCTTGATGTTTTGTCTAAGGCGATAAATAACAAGAGGCTATACAACAAATATGTCATCTCTAATGTTGGATATGTGGATAATAAGGAATCATTGTCCCAATCTGCAGATCTATTATTGAAACTTGAAGGTATTACTGTATCTATAGTTATTGGGGTAATTGAAGACTATGCATACATATCTGCTAGATCCAGGGATCAGGTTATTGATATAAGCAAGATAATTACAAAAGCTTTTTCTAAAATGGGTTCTGCAGGTGGGCATATGAATTTTGCTGCTGCAAAGATATCTCTTGGGGCTTTTGCTTATAGCGAAGACAAGGATATCCTAGTAAAAATAGTAGGGGATACTATATCTGAGTACTTTTTTAAGGCTTTAAAATTAAATAATAAAGGTTCAATATAAATTGAACCATATCGAAGTATATAAATATAGAACTTTATAATCTTCTATCGGTGATAAAATAAAAAAATCCTTTATGATATTAGGTGCAATTGGAGTGATTGTGATCTTAATTTCAGGCTTCTTTATAGGAACTTTTTTTTTAGGACCAAATATATACTCCAAGAGAGTAATTTACGATGAAGGCATTACTTACTCTGCAGGATATGGAGGTGCCTCTCAGAGCGATACCTATTCAAAAACTATTTCACAGAGTTATATGAAATCAAATGAATTAAATTCAAATGATCGAAAAGTTGTCAAAAGTGGGAATGCAAATATAGAAGTTGAAAACTTTGATTCATCCATCTCAAAAATCAAAGAATTGGCAAGTACTTTTGAGGGATATGTAACAAACTCAAATATGTGGACTACAAGTTCAGACACTAAAAGCGGCAATATTACAGCAAAGATACCTGAAAAAAGATTTGATGAATTTGGAGATTCTTTGAGCCAAATTGGAAAGATTACCTCCAAAGAAACTTCGGCCTATGATGTTACTGAAGAATACATTGATTTACAGGCAAGATTAAAAAACTTGAAAAATCAGGAAAAAAGATATACAGAACTTCTCGATATGGCTAAGGATGTACAGGATGTTCTTGCAATTGAAGCACAACTTGGAAGAATCAGGGGCGAGATAGAAAGCTATGAAGGAAGAATAAAATACCTAGAAAGCACAACAACTTTTGGCACATTTTATATAAATTTATATGAGCCTGAAAAGATTGCCCATGAATGGGGCATAAATAACGCCTTTGATAGAGCCATAGATGCATCCATAGTTTCAGTTGCGGGAATAATAATATTAGGCGGATTCTTTATCCCAATATTAATCCTTCTTGGAATAGCATACTTAATAGTAAAATATATTAGAAAAAGAGTAGAAAAATAATATTTTATTTTTTTGGAATTGATTGAGGTATATACTGAGTATTTCTTTCGTTACCTTTTAACGGGGGTTTACTCAAAGTATTTCTTTTTCTACTAAGTCCTTCTATTATTGAAAATAATACTATCAATCCCATTACAATCGCTATGAAAATATAGAACTCCATAATTTCACCTTGTCATTGGTTTAAAAAAAAAGATATATAAAATTATTGGTTGGCGATAATTTTTATTTATTACCGCAACCGCAGCCACTAGATGGCCCTGCGTTTCCTCCGCCGCCCGCAGAATTACTTATACTGAGCCCCATTGATTCAATATCTAATACAAATAACTTGGATATTTTAGTACTTACTGGACCTTTTCCATCATTTGTCCTAAACCAATATTGTATATCCCACTCTTTTACCTTTGGTGCAAATTTGAAAAGTTCATCTTCAGACATAGGCAATATATACAATATTCCATCCTTTGCATTATTATCTGTAATATCTGCTTTAATCATTTCTCTCCTTGACCCATTTATAAAGACAAACATATACCTCGGTATATCTCCATCAGCGTCTTTATATTCTACTTGAAATTTATAAGAGAATGTGTTATTTTTGAAAGTGTACAATAGAACTCCATTTTGAAGTTCTGGAGACGTATTTTCTGCTGCTAAAATAGGAGAAACAAATAGAGAAATCGCAAATATTAATGTTAATAAGGCCATTATTATTTTATTCATTTTTTTTACCTCCAATACTACTTAAGATAAATTTTTAAAATATTTATATAAGCTTTTGTATTGGTATTCTATAGGAGTGTCAGATCTCCCACTATTTTATCAATTTCATCTTCTGGGGCTGGCCCTATACCCAAAACAGTAATTGTTCCAGGAGGGATTTCTGTTAATCCAGCATCCTTAATTAATTCAGTTGTCAAGCCAACACTTTTTGCCTCATTAAATACTTTAAGGAGTGAATCTAAATCATCAATCTTTAAAACAACTTTTTTTTGCCCTTCAGAAAACCATTCAGAAAAATATTTATTTTTGTTATTTTCTGATTTTATTGCGCAACTTACTGCAGCATGCGCTACTTGAGCAGATAGTTTTCCTTTTGATAATTTCAAATCATCTCTGACAACAATTGCCATTTTATATTTAAATTTGTTAAAAAGGCCAAACAATTAAACTCCTCTAAAAAAGTCTTTTATTACTAAAGTTTCATCTCTTTTTGGGCCATAAGATATCATGCAAATTGGTGTTTTAGTCTGCTCTTCAATATATCTAGTATATGCTTGAATTTGTATTGGCAAGGATTTCGCATCTTTTATCTTTTTCCAATCAAAGTCCTCCCACCCCTCAAATTCAGCATAAAGAGGTTTACATTCAGATAGTATTTTCATATTTGATGGGAAATCATGGATAATTTTCCCCTTATAATCGTAAGCATAACAGATCTTAAGTTTTTTCATTCCTGTTAATACATCTATCTTGGTTATTGTAAGCCCAGAAAAATTATTTAATAGACAGGAATACTTGACTAAAACTAAATCAAGCCATCCACATCTTCTTGGTCTACCTGTAGTTGTTCCAAATTCTTTTCCTTTTTCTCTTAAATATTCTCCTTCTTTATCGAGAAGTTCAGTTGGGAACGGCCCTTCTCCCACTCTAGAAGTATAGGCCTTAGTTATACCCACAATCCTATCAATCTTTTTAGGAGATATTCCGCTGCCAGTGCATATTCCTCCAGCATTTGTATTTGAGGACGTAGTAAATGGATAAATACCATGATCTATATCTAAATGTGTACCCTGCGCCCCTTCCATTAGTATATTTTTACCTTGATCATAGGCATTATTTAAGAAAACGGAGGTATCTTTTATGTAGTCTTTTAAGTAAGCCCTATATGGTAAATATTCATTGAATATCGATTCAGTATTAAGATTAACATCTTCGCCAAATGCATCAAATATTTTCTGTTTAATTGGAACAATTAAATTAAGTTTATCTCTAAAAACTTCTAAATCTAATAAGTCAGAAAATCTAATTCCGAAACGAGATATTTTATCCGAATAACAAGGACCTATGCCTTTTCCTGTTGTTCCTGCTGCAAGAGCTCCTTTCATTTTCTCTTCAATACTATCCAAGATTTTGTGATAGGGCATTATTATATTTGCTCTGTCACTGATTGATATATCTGGATTGAATCCATCTTTTTTTAATTTTTCAATTTCTTCGATCAGTACTTTTGGATCAACTACTACCCCATTTCCAAGGACAAGGAATTTCTTGTGCACTGCTCCGGATGGCATTAGGTGAAACTTGTATATTTTATCTCCAACGACAATTGTATGCCCGGCATTATTTCCCCCTTGGAATCTAACTACAATGTCAGAATTTTCTGCATAAATATCAGTTACTTTTCCTTTTCCTTCGTCCCCCCATTGACTTCCTATTATTGCTAATAACAATTATCTCGCCTCGTATTCGATATTAAACCCTTTTTTTATAATGATTGCCTTTTTCCAATTTTTATCCTCGTTTGGATAATCACTTCTATAATGGGCCCCTCTAGATTCTGTTCTTTCTAGGGCAGATAGCGCTACAGCTTGGGCAACAAAAAGAATATTTCTTAATTTGAAGTATTCCAAATAATTTTGTGTTGAGTTTATCTTTTCAAATTTATTTTTGATTTCAGAAAGCTCCTTGATTGCAGTTGTTATTCCTTCTTTGTTTCTAATAATCCCAAGATATCTCCAAATTATTTCTTTTATCTCTTTAATCAATTCTTTTTCTGAAGAACTTTCAATAAGTTTAGGTAATGATTCAATATAGTTATTAGTATCTATGTAGTTAAAATCATTTACTAACGCAAATTCAGATGCATTTTTTCCTGCAATTTCCCCAAACACTAAAGTTTCAGCTAAAGCGTTGCCTGCAAGCCTATTAGCCCCGTGTACGCCACCTGCAGCTTCTCCACAGGCATATAAACCTTTGACATTTGCTTCACATTTCTCATTTATTTTTAAACCGCCCATGAAGAAATGACAGGAAGGTTTAACAAGAAGATTATCTTTAGTTAGGTCAATTCCTTTAGTTAAGAAAAACTCTAATTCCTTTGAATATTTTGTTTTAATAATGTTCTCAGGAACTTCTTTATAGGATATAAAAACTCCACCGTCGGTGCCTCTGCCTTCGAGAGATTCAGTGAAAATAGCTCTAGACATTATATCTCTAGTAGTTTTTTCTAAAAGGTTTGAGTCATATTTCCCAATGAATCTTTCACCATTACTATTAAGAAGAACAGCACCGTCGGTAAAGATGAATGGTAAAACTAGATACGATTTAAGTGCCACAGTGGGGAAAAATTGTACATATTCCATATCTATCAAAGAAGCCCCAACATCAAAACCCAAGTAATACCCATCTCCTTCGACATCCGATGGATTTGTGGAATTTCTATAGATATTCCCTGCTCCGCCTGTTGCAATTATAATAGATTTAAATGAAATTTCTAAAAAATTTTTCCCATCGTATACTATTCCAGATACAACCCTACCGTTCTTTTCAAAGAGTTTGATTAAATGTTTTCCTTCTAAAAATTTTATATCATTATTTTTAGCATATTCCATTAGTTTCAATGGAATTATTCTCCCGCACCCAGATCCTGGTGGCTCTACCCTTACAGTTCGTGCAACTGAATGCCCGCCAGATATATTAAGGACAAAATTTCCATTTTCTTTTTTATATTGAATTCCATGATTTTCAAGTGAAAGAACAGCGTTTTTTGTGTTTTGAGAAAGAATTTTTGCTAATTTTGGATCTGATACATTTGCTGAACCTTTCATTATGTCTTCGTAATACAAATCAGAAGAATCATTTTCGGATAAGGGTGCATTTAAAATTCCTTCAGAAATTGAACTGCATCCACCCTTCCCCACATATCCTTTGGTTAATATTATTACATCTTTGACATATTTTTTGGATTCTATGGCGGCCCTCAATCCTGCAAGCCCACCGCCAACAACCAAGACATCACAATTTATCTTTTCCATTTGATAATCCTACCTAAAGCTAGCTCTTAAAGAAAGTCTTCTTGGTAAAGGCAACGGTCTTGTTGGTTTTCCTTTAATAAGATCTAAGAAGCTAGCTTTGAATTCATCTACAGAAGTATTCTTCTGAGATGAATCGCCCCTAGACCTAATGTTAATTATGGAATTCTTAATTTCATCATCGCCTATAACAATAATATATGGAATCCATTCTTTTTCAGCATCCCTTATTTTCTTACCAAGCCTCAAATCCCTATCGTCTATATCTGTCCTTATCCCTGATTTTTCTAAATCTTCTAAAATTTTGAATGAGTATTCCAGTTGCTCTTCACCTACAGGAAGAACTCTTACTTGAGTAGGCGATAACCACAATGGAAGCATTGGTTTCTTACCTTTCTTAGACTCTAAGTATGCTGTTTCAAGAAGTGCGTAAAGATTTCTTTCAATTGCACCTGAAATTGAAGCGTGTAACATCAAAGGATATTTTTCTTTTCCATCTTCATCAAAATATTTGATTTCAAATCTTTGTGTATTTTCTATATCAATTTGAACAGTGGAAAGAGCTGAAGCTTTATTTAAGGAATCAACAAAATTAAACTCAAATTTCATCACGAAATAGAATGGTCTTTCGTCCCACATTTCAACTAAAACTGGCCTATTGATTAATGACATAAGCCTTTCAACAAATTCTGTATTTTCGTCATAAAATGATTTGACAAATCGTATAGCAACTTCATAATTTAAATTAAGTCCTTCCATCCATTTCATTGATAATTTAAATTGTTCGATAAACTCATTCCTTGCACTGTCCATTGATGTGGCAAGAGTATGCATATCTGGCATAGTAAAAGCCCTTAATCTTCTTAAGCCAACTAGCTCACCCCTTTGCTCTCTTCTGAAGCTGTAACGTGTCAATTCATATAATCTAAGTGGAAGATCTTTGTAAGAAATTATCATGTCATGTTTCATGAGATATTGACCAAAACATGCTGCAAATCTTAAGAAATAATCATCATTTCCTGATTTGACTATATATTGTCTTGCCGGAAATCTATTTAGATACTTAGAAAGCATTGGATGGGTAATACTATACATTATCGGTGTTTCTACTTCCATTCCCCCATATCCAAGTATGCTATCGTTAACCCGAGTTTCTAATAACCTCTTGATTAGAACACCTTTTGGATACCACCTCAAATTTCCAGGATCTGAGCCTTTTTCATAATCAACAAGCTCTAAATTTTTCATATATTCAACATGCGGCGGAATCATATCGACTTTTCTAGAGTGTGTGACTTCGTATTCTGCTAATTTTTTGAGGCTATCATGATTTTTAAAATCAAACTTTTCTTGGGGTATAAGATTTAGAGAAGTGTCAAGTATATACCAGCTAGATTTAATTCTTTCCTCAGCTTTCAAAGCTTCAGACACGACTTCACTAGCTCCTTGAGACTTAATACTCCTAGAAAGTTCGGATAGAGGATGACCTTTACATGATACTTTAAAGGTTTTATAATAACCAAAAGGAGCTCTTTTTACCTCGTATTCTGTTTTTAATTTGTTTTCTAAATCTTCCAATAATTTAATAGCTATTTCTGGGGATGCAAGATTATTGCTTAAATGTGCATATGGATATAGAAAAACTTTATCTGATTTAACAGATTTTGATATTTCTGTGACTTCATTAAATGCTTTATCAATTACAGAATCATCGTCACCTTCTTCAACAGCGACGAAGACAGAAAGACACTCTTCCATTCTGCCTTTCTTTAAAGAATCTTCAATCTCCTCAGCTATTTTTGTCTTTGAAGTAATTTCATACTCTAGATAGTCACTATGTATTAAAAGAATCCGCATAGATTCACCATTAAAAAGATTATATTATAGAAGCAATCTTAATGCGTAACTTATATAACTTTCGGAATAAGTTCCTTATTTTAGAAAGGTAAATCTTTAATAGTTACAATTTATGTATATTTTATGGAAGGAATTCTTGCGATAACTGGTGCAAGTGGTGTTATATATGGCATCAAATTGTTGGAAAATTTGAAAGGCAAAGTACATTTAATTGTAAGTGAAAGTGCAAAGAAAATAATTAAGGACGAAACAAATTATGAGCTAGATAAATTGAATAAATATGCATACAGAGTCTATAATAATAGTGAAATGGAAGCTCCTGTTGCTTCAGGGAGCTACCCTTTTGATTATATGATTATATGCCCCGCTACGATTTCAACTGTTTCCAAGATATCTGTAGGTATTCAGGATAATCTAGTTACTAGAGCTGCAGCTGTATCTCTAAAAGAAAAAAGAAAATTAGTTATTGTTCCACGAGAAACACCCTTGACCTCAATGAATCTAAAAAACATGGCAACTCTCTCTGACGAGGGTGCTGTTATCCTACCTGCGATGCCAGCTTTCTATCATAAGCCCAAAAATATAGATGAAGTTACAAATTTTGTAGTTGGGAGGATTTTAGATCAAGTTGGTGTAGAAAACAATTTATTCAAAAGATGGAGAACTTAGGGTAAATATAAATTATTTTAATTTTTTTAGTACAAGTTCGGCACAAATTTGAACAGGATCTATAGTTGGAGACAAGGGCGGGCTATAACAATTCTCAATTTTTGCCAATTCATTGATCTTAATACCTTTTTGAACAGCAAAACCTACTGCAAGTGTTCTAGCAAATATACCTTCTTCACCCATAGCTTGGAATCCCAATATATCCCCTTTAGTAGACGCTAAAATTTTGATAATTATCTCTTTATGCCCAGGATAATATTCTGCCCGGGACTTACCTTTGTATCTAGCCTTGACATATTCTATCTCCAAATTCGATAAATTATCTTCGGTTAATCCAAATGCCCCAATTTTTAAATCGAAGAAATCCATTATTGTAAGATTAATTACAGGATTTAATTCTAAATTTCCTCCAACAGAATTTATTCCAGCAATTTTCCCACTTCTAACAGCATTTGTTCCTAGGCTTGAAGAAAATTGCTCACCTGTGAAAAAATATTTAATACTTGCACAATCTCCGCAAGCATATATGCCATCAATCGATGTTTGAAGTCTTGAATCGGTCTTTATTCCTTTCTGAATCTGAATCCCACTTTCTTTAGCTAATAAATTGTTTGTTCGAGTTCCAGAAGCCATTATGATAACGTCTGCATCTATTAATTCATTATCTGCAATCAATCCATTTACTTTATCTTCGCCAGATATACTAATAATATTCTTATTCGTTACTAAGTTTATCCCCTTACTCTTCAAATAATCTACAATTAATTCACTCATGTCCATGTCAATTTGCTGTCTTAATGGCCTATTTTCTTTAGAAACAATCGTTACGTCTAATCCTCTCTTCTTTAATGCGTATGCCATTTCCAGAGATATACGACCGGAGATACACCCTTTGCATCCTACTTTGCACCCCCATCCGTATGCATATATAATTGCTTTTTTTGAAGAATCTATTTTTTTAGATAGATCTATCGCATCATCTAAAGTTCTTATGAAATAGATACCTTCAGGATAGTTATAACCAATTTTATAATTGCAGGGAATAGCACCAGTTGCAAGAATAAGCGAATCATACCCTATTTCAGAATTATCTTCGAGAATTATTTTTTTACCATGGGAATTTATTTTTTTAATTTCTTTTTGGAGCAAAAGTTTAATTTTTTGTTTTTCATAGAATTCTTTTGGAAATATTATAAGCTTATCAAAGTTTTCAATATCACCAGATACTGCGTATGGGAGCCCGCATAATGAATATTGAGGAAAATTTTGTTTTTCAATTAATGTAATCTCTGCATTTTTGTCAAATTTTCTTGCTTCTAGAGCAGCTTCTGATCCCGCTGCGCCTCCCCCTACAATTACAAGTTTCATATAAATCGCCTCTATAAATAAGAATAAAGTATTATTTAAATATATTTTTAGTAATATAAGATCGTCTTATCTAAGAATAAAGAAAAAAATTAGATGATAGTGATTATTTTGCTAATGTAACTTGTCAAGTCTGTTTACTAAGTCATCTTTCATTAGGCAACTAATAGCGTCATCTACTGTTTGTTCTTCAGTGATAACTGCCATAATGTTGTGACTAACTAAATCATTATAGATGCCCTGTCCCATTCCATAGCATATGACTAAATTACAGTCTTTAATGTTATTTATCATGCTTGAATGATCACAGCTACCACACTGCCCATTACTTTTTCCAACATTTTGCCTATATTCGTCCTTAACTATTTTGCTATTTACTATTTCAAAAACTCTAAATCCAAGAGTTCTTCCAAAGTGGTGAGAAACATTCACCTTATCATCAGTTGCGATGGCTACCTTCATAGATACACCTCTTTATGAATAATTATTCATAATATTTATAAATGTTTCCTAGTAGAAATAATAAGACTGAGTATAGATAACGATTTAAGTAAAACAGAAGAAAAAAAAATGGTGTTTATGTGGAGATAGGAACATATTTCTTTAGGGATGATTTATTTTATTCTAAAACACATGAATGGGTAAAGATTGAAGATGATATATGTATTATCGGGATAGATGAGTATTCCCAAAGAGAGATAGGCGAAATAGCTTATATCGAACTTCCCGCAATAGGTACTAATGTCAAACAATTTGGATTATTATGCCAAATAGAATCTGTTAAGGCTGTGTTGGATATTTTTTCTCCTATGTCTGGAACAGTAATAGAAACTAATAAAGAAATTGAAAATTCACCCGATCTTTTGAATGCTAAACCATATGATTCATGGATATGCAAGATTAAATACTCAGAACTTGGTGAAAAAATAAATTTAATGAGCATAAATGAATACACAGAATTCATAAAAGGATCAATAAATAAATTAATCTAACTTATCCCCCATTGAGCCTCTCTTCAAAATAATATCTAAATGCTCTTTGAATCTAAAAATTGCTATAAATTTCTAGAGAAAACGATAATTAGTGGAGGAATTAGAAAATAGTTTTTATGCATTCTAAGTTAAATTAGAGAATTAATTATAAAAATCAAACATATTGAATTAATTAATATAGGAATTATTCTAAAGGTAAATTATGAAAATAAAAATAGAATTTAGCATTTTGTATACCCGCAACATTTGCAGCTTACACATCCTTCAGAAAATACTAATACCTCACCACATTCTGGACATTGCGCTGGCATTCCATTACTATTAGATGCTCCGTTTGAAGTTACTACCAAATCTAGTCTTTCTTGTTTTGTGTTTAGTTCTTTCTTGATATACCTATCCAAAACTATAGCTATTGCGTCAGCACAAGAATGAACTGGCATGCCTTCGTCCCATGTAGGCATTGGACACCTGATATGTCTTAACTGCTCCAATATAGACTCAATTCCTATTCCAGATCTCAACGCCAATGATATTAATCTTGCTATTGCTTCGTTCTGACTCGCTGGGCAACCCCCCGATTTACCCATTTGCATAAATATTTCGCAAAGCCCATATTCATCCTCATTTATAGTAACATAAAGATTGCCACAACCAGTTCGTATCTTTTCAGTGAACCCTTTAGTTACTTTTGGTCTTGGCCGTGGAGCTTTTTGGATAGAAGTTTCTTTCTTATTTACTTTCCCAATATTCAAAACTTGCTCATCTCTGGATCCATCTCTATAAATGGTAGTCCCTTTGAGTCCACTTCTGTAAGCTAATAGATAAGTTTGCATGACATCCTTTTCAGTTGCGCTTTTTGGAAAATTAATAGTTTTTGAAACGGCGTTATCAGTATACTCTTGAAATGCAGCTTGGATTCTTATGTGCCATTCTGGAACAATATCATGAGCAGTTACAAATATTTTTTTAATGTCTTCAGGTATTTCTTCTATATTCTTTAAAGTACCTTCCCTTGCAATTCTCTTCATTAGTTCTTGATTGTAAATTCCGCGCTCATTAGACATTTCTGCAAAAACAGGATTGATTTCTAAAAGCTCATCTTTATCCATAACATTTCGGATATAAGATATTGCAAATATGGGTTCTATCCCACTAGAACTACCTGCTATGAGACTTATAGTACCAGTTGGTGCTATTGTAGTTACAGTAGCATTTCTAATTGGCATTTCCTTTCTGTCGTGAAATATACTATTTTCAAAATTTGGAAAAGGCCCTCTCTTTGAAGCAAGTTCTCTTGAAGTTTCAGTAGCTTCTTCTTTAACGAATTTCATTACGATTTTTGCGAGATCAACTGCATCTTCTGAATTATATGGTACCCCAAGTTTTAGAAGCATGTCAGCAAAACCCATTATCCCTAATCCTATTTTCCTGTTGCCTTTTGTCATGTCCTCAATTTGGGCCAAAGGATATCTATTAACATCAATAACATTATCTAAAAAATGTACAGACTTTTTTACAACAACTCTTAAATGATCAAAATCTATTTCATATCCCTTATTAGTTTTCTTTAAAAATTTTGAAATATTTATAGAACCAAGATTGCAAGATTCATATGGGAGAAGAGGTTGTTCTCCACAGGGATTGGTACTTTCAATTTCACCTATAGACGGGGTTGGATTCCCTCTGTTTAGTCTATCAATAAATACTATGCCAGGTTCTCCGTTTTTCCAAGCCATATGCACTATTAGATTAAAAACTTCTTTTGCACTTAATTTGCCATCTATTTTCCCAGTTCTCGGATTTAAAAGTTCATAGTCTTTTCCATTTTCAAATGCTTCGATGAACTTATCTGTAATCGCCACGGATATATTAAAATTGTTAAGTTTGGTATTCTCTTCTTTACATTTAATGAATTCTAGGATATCAGGATGGTCCACTCTTAAAATCGCCATATTGGCACCTCTTCTTGTTCCACCCTGTTTTATCGTTTCTGTAGCTGTGTCAAATACAGTCATAAATGAAACTGGACCACTTGATATGCCTTTAGTTGTCAGGACTACATCATTTTTAGGTCTGAGCCTTGAGAAGGAAAATCCAGTTCCACCGCCACTTTTGTGGATCAAAGCCGTGTATTTTATTGCGTCAAAGATACTATCAATTGAATCTTCAACAGGTAAAACAAAACATGCAGATAATTGACCAAGTTCCCTCCCCGCGTTCATCAATGTAGGTGAATTTGGAAGAAACTCAAAATTTGTCATCATTTCATAAAACTCTTTAGTTAGTCCATCGACATCTGCATTTTCATCATAAAGCAAATCGGCTATTGCGATGCTTTTTGATACTCTTAAAAAGAGATCATTTGGAGTTTCTATCACCTTTCCTTCTTGATCCTTTTTTAGGTACCTCCTTTCTAATACTTTTATCGCATTATCTGACAAATTTAATGGCCCTTCTGCATAATCAGTATTACCCTCTTTATCATAATTATAACCCTCAGAAACCGCCAAGCTAATATAAATCCCTCCAAATCACATGTTAGTCCAAACTATTTTATTGATTAATTTGGTAATTATAAATCTTTTGGTAAACGATTTTTAAAATTTGATATTGCAAAAATTATTCTAATGTGGCTCTTTAATATCCTTAAAATAACCTCTAATGATTGATTTAAATGACTTTTATATGATTAATTATTTAAATAAATTTTATTTTTTTATATCATGCATAAAACATCAGAGATTGATATTGAAAAAGATATCATCAAAGAGAATTCAATTATAGCAAATGATAATAGTAAGCTTCTAAAGAAATATGGAATTAAATCTTATAACGTAATGGGTGCTATAGGCTCTGGAAAAACTTCCCTAATAGAAATTGCCATTGATGCTTTAGTGAAAAAAGGAAAAAAAATTGGCGTTATTGCAGGAGATGTAGTTGCTGAGTATGACTCCAATAGATTTAGAAAACATCAATGCCTTGTAATCCCATTAAATACTGGAAAGGAGTGCCATCTCGATGCGTTTTTAATATCTCATGAGTTGGAAGACCTAGAGGAAAGAGGAATTCTCCAAGATCTTGATTATTTTATAATGGAAAATGTGGGAAATTTAATATGTCCTTCAGATTTTACACTAGGTGAAGACAAAAGGATTGTTATTGTCAGTGTAAGTGAGGGAGATGATATAGTATTGAAGCATCCAATAATATTCAGATTTTCGGATATATGTATCATCAATAAAATTGATATCGCCGAAGCTGTTGATGCAAACCCTGAAAAAATGGAGAGGGATTGTCTTTCTCTTAATCCCAAAATAAAAATTATCAAAACTTCTGTAAAGAAAAATATAGGAATATCAGAATGGTTAGATATCTTCGGATAATGACATTCCTTAACGATATTATTACTTATTTGTAGTCTTTCAAAAATTTTCTGGTATCTTCGGTATTCATCCAACCTTCGTCCAGTTGTTTTATGACCTCATCTATCCTATCAATCTGAGTTAATAAGTTTTGTTTTATCTCTGGTTCACTTATTTTAACATGCACGAAAGTGCTAAGTATTGCCAATGGATTCCTGATATGGTCAATAAGATGGGCAAACTTTTCAATATTATTTTCTATTTGAACTAAAGCCTTTTTTCTTTCTGTGATATCCCTAAATGCGGTCACTGCACCGATGATTTTGCCATTTTGCATAATAAACTTATTATTGGCTTCTGCCATAATTGTAGTGCCATTTTTATGATTTAATTCTAGTTCTACTCTTCCATTAGATGCATTGCTTATCCCTTGCCTATACATCTTAGCTAAAGTAGGGGTATATTTGACATCAAGAATCCCCACATCCAAGAAACTTTTCCCAAGTAATTCTTCTTTCTTGTAACCCAATTTGGTTTCAATTCTTTTATTAATGTCCAATATTTTTCCGAATTTATCAACGTAAAGGATAATATCTCCAATCGTGTCCAGTACAATCTTATTCTTTCTCTCACTTTCAGTCATTATTTTGGCAGAAGACTTAATTTTGTTAAATCCACGATTAATTAAATAAAAGACTAATAAGGAAGTCAATAATATAAATAATATATCTTTAATAGTTTGAAAAAAAACTAATGTAGGAACATCTTTTATACGTGTCGCCAAGAATACGTCAGAGAATGTAACCCATACAATTCCCATAACAAAATAAATACTGACAATAATAATTGGATTTCCAAAAGAAATTTTTTCATCTGTTTGGCCCATAACTAATACCCTTAGATTTTTACATGATTGCTTTAATCATGATGGCAAATATTATTTTATTAACTTATGGGTAAAGCTAAATCTAAAGCGAATGACGAAATAATAATTATTATAAAAAAAATTAATCTATAAACTCAATAATTACTTCTTTTACATCCCATAGAGTTTCAATCTTTTCTTTGATCTCTTCTCTTATCGAATTGGCGAATTGATGATTAGAGGGCAAATCTATTGTAAGTAAAACTTTGCCGTAGTTAATTTCTATTTTTTTGATAAGATTCGTTCTAACAACGTCAAGACCTGTTAAAGGATTCATTACCTTCTTCAATCTATTGTTTACAATTTCTATTGTGGTAGGAACTTTCTCTGTGATAATTCCATGTTTTTCTTCATAATTTTGAATTGCTGCCCTTAGTCCTTCAACTGCCAATACAGAACAGTGCGCTTTTATTGTGGGTAATCCGCCTAAAGCGTCTGCCGCCTGCTGCCAAGTAATTTTCTTTGCTTCCTCAAGAGTTTTTCCCTTGGCCATATCCGTAATAATCGAGCCTGTTGCGATATTAGAAGCACATCCATAAGACTCAAATTTAATATCCTCAATAATCTTAGTCTCAGTATTTACTTTTATATAAACTGAAACCATGTCCCCACATGCAGGGCTTCCTTCAGTTGCTTTGCCATCTGGATTTTCTATTTTACCTACATTATGTGGATGGCGAAAGTGCTCCAACACTATTTCACTATATGGAAATTTCATCTTAATCCCTCCTTATTGATTCTTACCCAACGGACTAATTTTTCTAAGCTCAGCTACAACTTCAGCTATATTACTCACAACTAAATCAACATCATCAAGGGAATTGTATCTACCAAATGTAAATCGAACAGAGCCGTGTGCCCTCTCGTGGTCCCCTCCGATACCCATTATAACATGGCTTGCCTCAAGGGATTTACTGAAGCATGCAGATCCTGTGCTGACCGAAAAACCCCTCATGTCAAGATGGAGTGTAATTGATTCTCCTTCTACATAGTGAAATGTAATATTAGCATTTTGAGGAATTCTTTTTTCTCTATCCCCATTCAAAGTTGTGTCTGGTATCTCAAATAATACTCTTTTAATAAGGTGATCTCTCATCTGCTCTATTTTTTTAGTTTCTTCTGGAGTTACTAATTCAATAGCCTTTGCAAATCCTACTGCCCCTGGAATATTTTCTAATCCTGCACGTTTATTAAATTCTTGAAATCCTCCGTCCACCCACTTTGAGAGTGGAGTATTCTTACGAATAAATAATGCCCCAGTTTCTTTAGGCCCATGAATAGTGTGGGCTGACAAAGTGACTAGATCAACTGGAATTTTCTTAACATCAATTGGGACTCTTGTGAAGGTATGTGTTGCATCTGTATGAAAAAGAACATCTTTTTTTTTACAAATGTTTGCTATTTTAGCGATATCTTGCATTGTGCCAATTTCTTGATTGGCATGTTGGATTGATACTAGAATAGTATCTTTTCTTATAGATTTTTCAAGTTGGTCAAAGTCAATCAGGCCATATTGATCCACACCAAGATAGGTAACTTCAAACCCCTGTTTTTCAAGGCTCTTTACACTGTTAAGAACTGGAAAGTCTTCAATTTTTGATACGATTATGTGCTTACCTTTTTTTCCTTTTAGTGCCATTGCAATTCCTTTTATAGCCATATTGCTAGATTCTGTGCTTCCTGAAGTGAAAACAATTTCTCCAAAATCAGCTCCGATATAATTGGCAATAAGTCCTCTAGCTTCTTCTAACGCTTCTCTTGCTTCAATACCTAATGAGTATCCAAATTCTGAAGTTGCAACTGCATAAACTTCAAAGAAATATTTTTTCATGGATTCTAAAACTCTCTCGTCCAATCTTGTCGCAGCCGCATTATCAAGATAAATATATTTTTCCATTATGATTCACCATATTATATAAACAGAGTCATGCTTGATTCCATTGCTTCTTGAATGTATGTTCCAACGGAACAATAATCATTAATTAAATCTTGTCTTAGGTCTTCAGGCTTTACTCCCATTACTTCCATAGTCATATCACAGGCCAGTATTTTACCCCCCAGTTCTTTGAAGTCGATTATCATTTTCTCTAGAGAAGCCACATTAGCTTTTTTCATTTTGTTCTTTATCATCATTTTACCTAATCCCAGCATGTGCATCTTCGAGAGAGGCCCTTTTTCAAGTCCGCCTTTCTTTAATCTCTGAAGTCCAAAAAAAGTGAAATACAAAGAAACTTCCATACCCATTGAAAGTGCTCCATTTCCAATTATTAAGGCACTGTAAATCTTATCCATATCCCCGCTATGAACAATTATCGTGGCTTTATTTTTTTTTTGGTTAGTTACTCCTTGCATATTTTTATCTTCCACGTATTACCCTCCTCTTCAATGGACACAATCCGATACCCTAAAGCCTTAACAGCCATTGGTATCTCCTTCTTAGATGCAGGATGTGTTCCCTCTATCTCTACTATATCTCCGACTGCAGCTTTTCGCAATGCTTTTCTACATTCAACTAGAGGTACTGGGCAAGTTTGACCCTTAACATCAACTTTTATTTCCACCATTTCTTCAACTCCATAAAATAATAAAATATACAGCATTCAATATATTTTATTTTTCAACATTAAAAGCCTAACTGCAATAAATAATATATTTAAAAATTTTTATTACTTTTAAAAAAATATAGATTTTGGATTTGAAAAATATTCAATACAAAATATTGTAATTAAAAAATTAATAATAAAAAATAGATTAATAAAAATTATCTGCCTATGGCTTCTACTGGGCATATATAGGCACATAAACCGCATCCGGTACATACTGTTGGATTAATACTTGAGTGGCCATCCTTAAATTCTAAAGCAGGACATCCTGAAAGCTTTATACATGCTTTACATGCTCTACAAATTGAAGCTTCCACCACATAGGCAAGTTTCTTTTCTAATCCTTTTAGAAGTACACATGGGCCCCTAGAAACTATTGCATATACTTGTTCGCTTTCAAGCCCTCTTTTTAGAGCCTCTTCAATCCCTTTTACATCAGTTGCACTCACAACTTCAACTGGTATATCCATCCCAGCAATTAACTTTTCAATAGAAACAGATTTTGCAGGTTCACCCATAGCAGTTAACTGCGTTCCAGGATGTGGTTGGTGGCCCGTCATTGCAGTAGTTAGATTATCAAGGATTACAGCTACAATTTTAGAGTTATTATATTTGGCATTGATTAGGGGCGGTATACCTGCATGAAAGAAGGTAGAATCCCCCAAAGTTGCAATTATAGGTTCTTTTACAGATTTTGCAAATCCACATGCAATCCCGAAACTAGCCCCCATTGAAATACAGGTATCAACTGTTTGAAGTGGCCTAGAAAATCCAAGGGTATAACATCCTATATCAGATGGAAATATAGCTTTGCCTCTCGTAACTTTTTTTATGGCGTAAAAGGTTGATCTATGCGGACATCCAGCGCATAATAATGGGGCCCTGTTAGGGATAGTAAGATTTTTAGATTGTTCTTTTGGTACATCAATTCTAAAGAATTTTGAAAGTATTTCAGTTACTAAATCTGTAGAAAATTCGCCAGTTCGTGGAAATATATTCTTCCCATATAGTTTCAAGTTCAATTGATTCTCTGCCATTAATATTTTTACATCATTTTCAATTACTGGCTCAAGCTCTTCAACTATTACAACTTTTTCAAGATCTTTAATAAAGGATAATACTTTATTTTTTGCTAAAGGATGTGAAACTCCAATTTTTAATAGGGGGGGTTTGATACCTAAAATATTGAGAGATTCCATCAAATAATTAAAAGATGCTCCAATGACAATAATTCCGGTCTTTCCATCTCCAGGGGTAGTATAATTAAGATTAGATTCTTCAACAAATTCTCTTACTTTATCCATGTTATCTAAAAGTTTTTTATGTAGTATTCTAGCATGCGCAGGAACTGCAATATATTTTGAAACATCCTTAGAGAATTTTCCTTCTCTTTTTTGAATATTTATTTCACCTAATCTCACATCACCCCTACTGTGACATACTCTAGTTGTTGGCCTTAGGATTACTGGTATAGAAAATTTCTCAGAAAGCTCATATGCAAATAAAGTCATGTCCCTCGCTTCCTGGGAAGAAGAAGGGTCAAGACATGGGATGTTTGCAAATCTGGCAAATAGTCTGTTGTCCTGTTCATTTTGTGAGGAGTGACACTCAGGTTCATCTGCAGAAACAAGGACAAATCCTCCATCAATACCGGTATATGCCAAGGTCATTAAGGAATCAGATGCAACATTTATTCCTACATGCTTCATTGTAACAAGAGATCTTTTCCCTGCCCAAGACGCTCCAATGCCAACTTCAAGGGCAACTTTTTCATTTGTAGAAAATTCAACATAAACACCATATTGCTTTGCAAATCGTGCTACAGTTTCAGGTATTTCTGTTGAGGGAGTACCAGGATAAGCTGCAACGACTTCAATTCCCGCCTCAAAAGCTCCTAAGGCAATTGCTTCATTACCCATTAGAAGTTCTCTTTTCATGATTTATCAAAGATGTACTCTTTTAAAAAACTTAGTATTAGAATAACGTTATTAAACAGAACTAAAGAGCCATTAAGAATAATTTTTAATTCTCAATCATTTAATTAAAAATAAAAAAATTAAGAGAATTACGATTAACCTCTATTTTTTCCCTATCTTTTCAATTTTATAAATCTTCGGGCGCTTTATCTCCCAAAATTTTTTGATGGCTAACGCTAGACCATCCTTTTAGAAGGAGTATGAAGCGGATAATATCGTTTAATCTGTCGCCTAGCTTCTGAAGGCTTTCATACTCTCTTTTCAAGGCAAAATCAATCAAGTGGCCCATGACAACTAAAACCTGCTATTGGGATGTAAATTTAACCAATAGAGAAAATAGGGTCAAGTTAATCAAAATTTTATTTAACTATTCATTTATTCACACTTGTCACTTAATATGCGTAATTGGAATGTCAATTATAAAAAGAATGAGATAAAAAATAAAATTAATTAGTCTTAACTTCCTTTGAGAATTCCCATAGGCCATGAATGTTACATAGTGAAACTGCAAAGAGTGTTCCAGATTTTACTATTTTTAGAGATGTTTTTACTTCATGATTTGTATATACTGGGCCAGTATTTGGCCCCTGTGTACTCTCTCCATGCGCAGTGAACTCGTAGTTTCCGACTTGGTATAATGATTTTTCACCTTCGGGCTGGTAGTAAAGCATTATCCACCTGATATGATGTTCAGTTGTATTTGGGTGAGCTATATCTTTACCGATGGCAACTTTGACTTCAAATGCCTCGTTTGCTTTTACAGAATCAGGGCAGTCTATAACTGGTACATGCTTTTCTTTTTTCCAATCAGCTTCCTGAATCTTTTCTCCGATCTTAACCATCTATAACACCTATTCCTGTAAAATCATTGGCTCTCCGCAGCAGATTAGTTCTCCACCACCAACTTCCAACACTTCCACAATATTTCCACAAATTTCACATTTGTAGATTTCTCCAACTTCTTTAACATTTACCATTTTATAACCTCCTATTTCAAAATTGATGATTATTTTTCTTTTTCCTCTGTAGTCTTTTCCATTTTTTCAGCCATAATTTTGAGGCGTTTATCAACCATTCCATAAATTGTATCTTCTGGATACTTACCGTCTGGTCCTTTTTCTCCGGCTTTTTTTCCTGTCAGTATTTCAATTCCTTCCTTGATATTATCAACTGAATATATATGGAATTTTCCTTCTTTTACTGCTTCGACGACCTCTTCTTTAAGCATTAAATTTTGAACATTACTCCTTGGAATCAAAACACTTTGCTTTCCATTGAGTCCTTTGGCCTTGCAAATCTCATAGAATCCTTCAATCTTGTAGTTAACGCCCCCTATTGCCTGTACCTCACCTTTCTGATTAACAGATCCTGTGACTGCGAAGTATTGTTTTATTGGAACTTCAGATAGAGCAGATAATATTGCATAAAGTTCTGTGCTTGATGCACTATCCCCATCAACACCTTCATAATTTTGTTCGAATACGAGTCTCGCAGTGAGATTTAATGGTTTATCTTGTGCAAAATTTTCTGCTAGATAACCACCTAATATCATTACACCTTTCGAATGAATATTTCCTCCCATCTTAGCTTCGCGCTCAATATCTATAATTCCCCCGCGGCCAATATTTACAGTAGCGGTAACTCTAGATGGTCTTCCAAATGCATAATCCCCTAGACTTAATACCGCAAGACCGTTTATTTGACCAACTGCTTCTCCTTCAGTTTCAATAAGATAAAATCCTCGAGTTACCATTTCATTTAATCTTTCTTGAATAAGATTTGAACGATAATTTTTTTCCTCGACAGCTTTTATTATATGAAGGTCTTTTATTAAATTATTATTGTCTTGTTTGGCATAAAAGTTTGCTTCACGCATAATATCTGCTATATCTGCAAATCTTGTAGATAATTTCTCTTGATCATCGGCCAATCTTGCACCATACTCGATAACTTTCCCTATTGCTGAAGAATCAAGGTGCAATAAGTTTTCTTTTGAGCAAAGTGAACATATGAATGAAACATAGTTTTTAACATTGCCATCGTTAAAATCCATATTAATATCAAATTCTGCCTTGACTTTGAAGAGCTCTTTAAAATTCGGATCAAGTGAAAAAAGAGTTTGATATACCATTGGATTGCCAATAATAACGACTTTAGTGTTTAATGGTATAGGGGCAGGTCTTAATCCTTTTGTTGTGATAAATCCAAGTCGCTCTCCAGCCTCCTCAACTATGGCTTCTTCACTGCTTAATGCTCTTTTTAAACCATCATATGAAAAAAGATTCTTTACTAATTCTTCAGCGGGTATTACGAGGTATCCGCCATTTGCCTTATGTATAGACCCTCCTCTTATCATGGTAAAATCAGTAGTGAGCATCCCAAACTGTGCTTCTTTCTCTATCCTTCCAAAGAGATTTTGGTATGTTGGATTAAGCTCCACGACTACTGGTCTTCCTGTCAGTGTTGAGTTATCTGTGAATAGGTTGACCGCATATTTTCTAAATGGCAATTCCTCTGCCCATGGCGCTTGAACTGGAACTTGCGGAACATTTGGCTTATAGAATAAGGCTAAATTATCGAATATATCTTCCTGTACTTCTTTTAAATAGTTTATAATATCAGGATAATCAGAATATTTTTTATTCAAATCGTCTACCAAATGGCTCATTGTGAAAAGGGCTACTTCTTTATTTAATTCTTTTATTTCTTCAAATGTTTTACTGTCAAGCTCTTTTAGCTGCCTGAACACTAATCTTAATTCTGAGTTTAATTTATCCCTCTTTTTTTGTATATCGTCCTTTGTTTCGGGATTTAGAGCTATAAACTCCTCTTCAGTCATTGGCCTGCCACTGACAATAGGAACAAAAATAAATCCCATTGGGGTACTCTGAACAATTAATCCTTCTTTCTCTGCTTTTCTATTTAGTTCGGAAAAGATTTTATTTCTTTCAGCATCAATTTTCTGAATAGTGGCCTCTCTCTTTAAAGCAAAATCTTCACTTTCAAAGGCTTTTGGAAGATTAATTTTAGCTTCATTTAGGAAATTGGACATATCTTTTTGAAAGACCTTTCCTTGGCCTGCATTTAATCTAATTACTTTAGGCTCATAAGGCTCTAGAAAATTGTTAACATAACACCAGTCATAAGGTACAGTTTGATCTTCAGCAAGTTTATCCAAAAAACTCTTTACTGCAGTCATTTTTCCAGTCCCTGGAAACCCTGCAACAAAAATATTAAATCCTTTCTCGTTTATTTCAAGTCCAAATTTCAGAGCTTTTAATGCTCTATCCTGGCCCACTATGTCTTCTAGAGGAGATACTTCTTGGCTACTTTTACATTTTAATTTATTTTTATCAAATGTTTTTCTCACCATATCTGAAGATAGTTCTTTTGTCATAAAATCACTTTAATGTTTATTATCTACTATTATTTTTACTTCTAAAAAGGTTTTCTATTTAAAAAAAAGATTTTTACCGAATAATCTAATTTATTAAAAGTTTTATTCCAATTTTTATAAAAAAAGAGGGAAATTAGGCTATATGTTGACTTAGATAGTAAAAAATCATATTTTACAACGCTATATTTTTATATAAGTTGTTAGTATACAGTTTGGCAATATTATGGATTTTTTAGATGTTATTATGTCAAGAAGGCGCATTAGAAAATACAAGAGAGATAAGGTGCCTAAAAGCCATGTAAGAAAAATCTTAGAAGCTGTTATGAATGCACCTTCCCAAAAAAATGAGAGACCATGGCATTTTGTATTAATAGACAATAGAAAAGTATCGAATAAAATTCTTCTTTTCATCCAAACTCAAAGATGCTCTATGATGCACCAATGGCCATTCTAGTTGCTGGTGACTTAAATATTACAAAAGATATTTTTATACAATTGATTGTTCTGCAGCAACTGAAAATATCCTTTTAGCTACACATTCGCTGGGACTTGGAGCATGTTGGCTTGGAATTTATCCTGACGAAGAAAGAGTAAAAGGGATCAGAGAAATACTTAATTTGCCTGAGAATATATTTCCCGTATCGCTAATCTCAATTGACTATCTCAACGAAGGAAAGCCGCAATTAAAAAAATTTGAAGAAAATAGAATCCATTATAATGAATGGGAAAATAAATAAATTCAAAAATAAAGGGAGTATAATATCCTTTATTCGTCATCTGATATATTTGTAGTGTAGATTCTTGGTATTGCCGGTTCGTACTTTTTTTGTGTTTTTGTTAGTGGCTGAACGTCGTATGAGTGCCATCCTGGTGTGCCTCTTTCATTAGCAAAATCATAAGTTCCAAAGTGCTGCTGTAATAGTGGAGAGGTCAATTTTAAATCTCCCATTGGCGTTAATATTGAATGTACTAGCTTATTACCGTTTAAATCCATCGAACCTTTTCTTAAGTGGTTAAGGAAACTCTTAGCAACAATTTTTGATACTGCTGATGTTGTACTGTTTGAACATACAGTATTATTATTTTGTTCGTCCGTTGAACACGTTTCTCCCAGCATAGGGGCGATTGAGGCCATTAAAAGTCCCATCACCAATATAGCAGTTATTTTATTCATATCTATCACCTCTAGTGCGTATCAATATTATCATCAATAATATATAAAGCTTTCGATATTGATAAAAATAAATAACAATATTGATAAACAATAATTACATAAGATTAATAATCAATGATTAATTGCGAGTATTAGAAAAGATAAAGAAATTGAATCAATGAAATTAATTCAAGACCCCATCTCTTTTTAGAACTTCTTCTAGAAATCTTCCAGTATGGCTCTTAGGGGATTTTATTACTTCTTCAGGGGTACCTTCAACTAAAATTTCCCCGCCTCTTTGACCTCCTTCGGGACCAAGGTCAATTATATGGTCGGCAGTTTTAATTACATCCATGTTGTGCTCAATAACGAGAACTGTATTGCCATTTTCTCTCAGGCGCAAAAGAACATCAAGTAGTTTTTTAACATCGTGGAAATGTAGTCCAGTTGTAGGTTCATCCAATATGTAAAGAGTTTTTCCTGTAGCCTTCTTAGATAATTCCTTTGACAATTTGACCCTTTGTGCTTCTCCCCCTGAAAGAGTAGTTGCAGGCTGTCCAACTTTAATGTATGATAGACCCACATCATAAAGGGTCTGAAGTTTATTTCTTATAGTTGGTATATTTTCAAAAAAGCGCAAGGCTTCTTCGACTGTCATATCTAAGACTTCAGAAATTGATTTTTTCTTGTATTTGACAGTTAAAGTTTCTCTGTTATACCTCTCACCTTTACACTCTTCACATTTAACGTAAACGTCAGGCAAAAAATGCATTTCAATTTTAATTAGTCCGTCCCCTCTGCAATTTTCACACCTTCCTCCTTTCACATTAAACGAGAATCTGCCTTTCTTAAATCCCCGCCTCTTTGATTCGGGAAGTTCAGAAAAAAGCTCTCTTATCGGGGTAAATAAACCAGTATAAGTTGCAGGATTTGACCTAGGGCTTCTCCCAATCGGACTTTGGTCGATAATAATCACTTTATCAATATTTTCAATTCCCAAAATTTCATCGTGGTCCCCTGGATTATCTACAGCCCTATAAAATTTTTTTGCTAAATCCTTGTATAATATTTCATTAATCAAAGTACTTTTTCCGCTACCCGAAACTCCAGTAACACATACAAATAAACCAAGAGGAATTTTTACATCGATGTTTTTTAGATTAAATTGTCTTGCCCCTTTAATTGTGATAAACGTATCACTTTGTTTTCTAATTTTAGGAACGTTAATTTTAAGTTTTCGTGATAAATATTTCCCAGTAAGTGAATCAGGATTTTGCTTAACTTCTTCTGGAGACCCAACTGCAACAACTTCCCCCCCATGAACACCTGCTCCAGGCCCTATATCTACAAGATAATCTGAAGATAGCATCATTTCTTCATCATGTTCAATGACAATTACTGTGTTTCCAATATCTCTTAATCTTTTCAGCATGACAATCAATTTTGCATTGTCCCTTTGATGAAGGCCTATACTTGGCTCATCTAATATGTAGAGAACACCTACAAGCTGAGATCCTATTTGAGTTGCAAGCCTAATCCTCTGGGATTCTCCTCCTGAAAGAGTTCCAGCCCGTCTATCTAAAGTTAGGTAGTCAAGCCCTACACTCAAAAGAAATCCTAATCTAGCTTTTATTTCCTTTAGTATCTGTTTTGAGATAATTTTCTCTTTTTCAGTTAGTTTTTCTTCTAGTTTAATAAAAAACTTATAACAACTGCTAATTTGAAGTTCAGTTACGTCAATTATCGAACTTCCTTGGATCTTCACAGCTAAAGTCTCAGGTTTCAATCTTTTACCGTTGCATACTTCACATGGTTTTAATCTGATGTATTTCTCAAATTGTTCCTTCCTATATTCAGAATCAGTTTCTTGATATACTCTCTCAAGCCAAGGAATTATACCTTCATATGTTCCTTCATAAGTCCAATAGGATGGCGTGTTTCGAGAACGGTAATTATACCTTACTTTATCAGTTGTTCCATACAATAAAATATCTAGGTGCTTTTGTGACAAATTTTTAACGGGTACGTCAAGTCTGAAATTAAATTTTTTAGAAATGGCCTCCAGAGTCTGTCTCCTAAACCCTTCTAATTTAGTATTCCATACATCAACCGCACCCTCAACAAGAGATAAATCTTTGTTTGGGAGGATAAGATCAGGATCAAACTCTTGCTTAAATCCAAGTCCATGACATGAAGGACATGCCCCATATGGGCTATTAAATGAAAACATCCTAGGAGTTATTTCTTCTAAACTTATACCGCAATCTGTGCATGCAAAGTGTTCAGAAAAGGTCTTTCTTTCGTCATTAATGTCCACAAATACTATTCCTTCGCCTTTTTTCAATGCAAGCTCAATATCTTCATAAAGCCGTGGGGAGATTCCATCTTTTAGAATAAGCCTATCTATTATAATATTAATATCGTGTTTTTTGTATCTCTCAAGCCTTATTTCTGTATTTAACTCTTTTATTTCCCCGTCAACTTCTGCCCTTGCAAAACCTTCTTCATTTATTTCCTTAAGTAATGTTGGATACTCCCCTTTTCTGCCACGTACTACGGGAGCCAAGACAGTTACTTTTGTACCTTCAGGAAAAGATAGAACTTGATCAGTAATTTCTGTTACTGTTTGTTGTTTTATTTGTTTGCCACAGTTTGAACAGTATGGGATTCCAATTCTTGCATAAAGTAGTCTTAGGTAATCGTAAATTTCTGTAACGGTACCAACGGTGGATCTTGGATTTTTAGAAGTTGTTTTTTGTTCAATTGAAATTGCAGGAGATAGTCCTTCTATATATTCGACATCAGGCTTTTCCATTAGACCTAAAAACTGTCTAGCATAAGCAGAAAGAGATTCAACATAACGCCTCTGGCCTTCTGCATAAATTGTATCAAACGCAAGAGAAGATTTACCGGAACCTGAAACTCCTGTTACCACGATAAGCTTCTCCCTAGGGAATTGAACATCTATATTTTTAAGATTGTGTTCTGAAGCGCCTTTCACGGTGAGGTAGTTGGTACCCATAGAGAATTATGAATCCATTTTACTTAAAAACTTCTTTGTTAGAAGTTATTTTTTAATCTTTAAAAAAAACGATAAAGTAAAGGTTTTTGATTGAAATTAATTTAGATTAGTTTGAAAGTATTTTAATGAAAATAGAAGTACTCCAAATTCAATAAATTATCCAAAAAAAGCAGTATACCCCAAATAGGAGAAGAGGACACCAAAAATAAATCCCCCTAATACCTGGGCCTCAGTGTGTCCTAACAATTCTTTTAATTCTTCATCAACTACTTTTCCCATACGTAGTTTTTTCATCATTTTATTTATTACCTTCGCCTGTTGACCTGTTTCCCACCTTATACCTATCGCATCCTTCATCACTACAAATGCAAAGACTAAAGAAACCCAAAATACAGTAGACATTCCTTCATGCAAAAAAATTGCTGTTGACAGTCCAACAACTATTGCTGTGTGAGAACTTGGCATACCACCATCTTGTATGGCAATTTGAATAGTTAAATGTTTCTTTTTGATAGACTCATAAATAATTTTTCCAATAACAGAAGCTAAGTAAGCAATCAAAGTTGGAGAGCTAATCGGATTGTAAAAAAAACTAACTATGGTTGTTGTTAGGCTCACAATAAACTAACTTTATTAAACGTTTAAATAGTTTTTGAAAATAAATGCATAGTTGGATAATTGTGATTCAGTTGAAGCATGTGCGCCTTCTGCTTTCTGATTTTATATTCCCTCGGCAATTTCTTGCCTTCTTAGCAAGAATTTTTGACAGCACTGTAGAGGATAAACTTAAGGATGGCTTCCTTTTTC
>JBAYOH010000009.1:0-45180 GCA_041678455.1 Methanofastidiosum sp. | reverse complement strand
GGAAAAGGCCGATAAAGGAGACTTGAGACCTTTGACGATGATAATTGGGAAAGATATTGAAAGAGCGCTTGATCTGTATATTGAAACATTTTCTTAAAATATAATCTAAAGAAAACTCTTATATATCTTTCAAGAGAAAAAGCATTGAATGATAGCCTACAAGATGAGGATTATCGACCTTGTCAATGGTAAGTTAAAAAAAGATGAGATGGGGGGGGTTTTACTCTCCACTCCTTTTGGGGAATCAAAGGAAGCAAGGATAATAGGCACGATAATAGATTCCTATATGAACAATGAGAATACCTACGGTTCTTTCACGATTGATGATGGAACCGCCACCGCAAGATTAAAAGCATGGTCAGACAAAATTGAGCTTCTGGATAAATTCGAGAGAGGCGAGATTGTTGACATAATCGGAAGGGTGGGCGAGTTTCAGGATGAAATTTACCTTGTGCCAGATATTATAATATCAATCACGCCAAACTACTGGCTCTATAGAGAGCTCGAACTTTCCAAAAGAATAAAAGATCTTATGGAGAGGGGCTTGTCATTTGACTATACCGATAAAATAGATACTTATTCTGCCCCAGAATCCGCACCTTATCAAAAAGAAGAAACATACGAAGCGGTGACTGAAGAAGTAAATATCGCAGAAGTTGAGGAAGCTCTCCAAGAGACAGAAATAGAAGAGCTTATGGAAGAAGTCTCCGAAGAAGCCCTTACAAACGAAACTAGTAAAGAAAAAGGCGATATGTCCTTTTTTGAAGACATTGATGAAGAAGAGATAAAGGAAAGTGTCTATGAGCTATTAAAGACTGATCCTAAAATATCAAAGTCAGAGATATCAAATGTTTTGAGTATTGATGAGCTTGATGTTGAGCTTGCCCTAAAAGATCTGGTGGATGAAGGCCGCATAAAAACAAATGAAGATGGGTTTGAGATAATTGAATGATAGGTATGCCCTCTACGCATTAGCCTTTTCTATGCTCTTTGTTTCTGCATTTGTTCTTTTATCTTTTAGCGAAGTAAAGATGCCTGAAGAGCACTTCACAAGACTTTACTTTAATACTACTATTTTAGAAAACGATAATAATACTTCAAATCTTGAATGTGCCGAGTTAAAAATAAAAAACGGTGCAGTTACTCTCGACGGCCTAAATTCATATTATCCGGGGGATACTATTTTTGTTAAGAAAAAAGGATACACCGTTAATTTGATTAATAATAAATCAATTTTATTTAATAACTATACTAAGAAAACAAATGGACTCATCTATTTTGACTTCACTATAGAAAATCTTGAAGGTGCCGATAAAAATTATTCGTACATCGTTTATATTGATGGGGATAAAATTTTAGAAGGAAATGAATCCATCAAGTCAAATGAAAAGAAGATTATCCAAAAAGAAATAAAATATAATGAGCCAGGAGATCACAGATTAAGCATAAAATTAAACACCGGAGCAGAAATCTATTTTAATTTTTCTCAGGTGAAAGAATGAAGTCAAAGATACTTGAAATCCTTGAAAAAAAAGGCGATTATGTTTCTGGAGAAGAGATATCTAAAGAGATTGGAATTTCAAGGGCGGCCGTCTGGAAGCATATCAAAAAGCTTAGGGAGCTCGACTATGAAATAGATTCAAAGACAAACGAAGGGTACAAACTCATCAAATCACCTGAAAAACAGATAGAATTTGAACTAGAAAGATTGCTTGAAACAAAGATTATTGGAAAAAAGATACTGTTCTTTGAAGAAGTAGATTCGACCAATAACAAGGCAAAGCAGATAGCGTTGGAAGAAAACGAAGGAACAGTTGTAATATCAGAGATGCAGACATCTGGTCGTGGCAGAAGAGGAAGAGAATGGTATTCGCCTAAAGGAGGGGTTTATGTATCATTTGTCCTTAAACCAAATGTTTCACCTGAAAAAGCATCTCAATTGACCTTAGTATCTTCATTGGCCCTTGTTAAAACATTAAATTCTATGGATAACAATCTGAATGCAAAGATAAAATGGCCCAATGATATTTTAATTTCTGGCAAGAAAATATCAGGCATACTTACAGAGCTTTCAGCTGATGTGGAAAAGATAAATTATATCGTTGTTGGGGTTGGGATAAATCTAAATACAGAAAAAGAGATCCTCCCAGAAAACGGAACTTCATTAAAAATAGAAATGAAAGAAGAGGTGTCCATTAAACTATTCTTGAAATCTTTTTTAGAGCATTATGACTCAATCTATCAAGAATATATAAATGGCAAAATTGATTTGATAATTGAAAGGTGGAAGAATAATTCTGACACGCTCGGTAAAAAGGTCAAGATAATCGGGATAAATGAAACTTTTGAAGGTTTGGCCAAGGATATTGATGAAAACGGTGCATTGATATTACAGACTAAGGAAAAAGAAATCAAGGTTTATTCTGGGGATGTTTCGTTAAGATAAATATTTAAAATCTTGATTGAACAAATTATTCGTTAGCCGATAATAATTCGATTATTATCCTTATTACTTCGTTAATTTTTTCACTTTTTATCTTGGCTAGTAATCTGACATAAAATAATATCGTCTCCCCGGGGTGATGCCAATACTAAAGCAGGCCTCCTTTTTGATTGTGTCAAATCAGAGAATGGAAAGGGCACTACTACAACATCACCTTTCACAACATGCCCAAGTTTCATCCTCCTCAGGTTTTAGCCAATCTTTTTTTAATGAAGACTCACTAAGAATTGCAGTTTCTGGAACAATATTTGATTTATTCTTTAAAAAACGATAAAATCAAACACTTCTTCAAGTATTGATTCTGGAGTTTTTTCTATTTCTTTTGTAACTAAATCTTTAATGCTCATTTAATCCCCAAGCAAGAGATAGCTAGTATAGTACTAATATCTTTGATTAAATGATTTACCATTTAACCGGGTAAATCATTTAAAGGATTATCTCTTAATAGGATTATGAAGAAAGAATCTAAAAAAAATGGAAAGGGGTTTAACCCTAAGGGATTATTGTATTTCATTGTTTTTACTCTTGTAATCGGATACCTCTTTGGAATTCCACTCTACTTTAACTTGAAAGTCCTCTACACATTGTTTTATGAGCAGTTTATGGTAAAGCTCTCTCTTTACGCTATAGGCGTTGTCTGGAGTTTAGTTTTAGCCCTAATCATATTCTTGATAATGTTCTTTGTAACACCACTAAGAAACTTAATAAAACAGGAAGTTGGAAAGAATACTGCTGGAAAGCTTATCTATTTCCTAATATTCTTTTTAATCTTTATTTTCATACCAGTCCCTGTTCTATATCTTAGATATGCTCTTTATTTACAGGAACTCCCTGAAATAACAAGGCCGCTTATCATGGATTTTATATATAACACAGATAGCTTCTATCAAAGCTACCTCTACCTCAATCTTATCAATATTGGGAAAGGCATTCTTTTCCTTTTGACCTTGGTAGTGGCACTTCCCTACGCCGCAAATCTATTCTTCGAAAGGGCTAGGAAATTGGGTAGAGTTTTTGAGGATGGGACAGTAAAAGAAGCGCCAAAAGAAATTGTTTTAGAAAAAACACATATGACTGCAACTGCAGTAATCTTATTTCTCGCCCTAGTTGCATTCTCGGCACTTCTCTTTTTCAGTAACGTATTCACATTCTATATCTATAATCCAGATTATGTCAAGTTTGGTATACTTGATTTCTTACAGATTAGCTGGATTATTGAATCCTTGATTCTTGTAGGCATTGGATTAATGAATCTCGTAGTTTCAAGGGATAGAACAGAACTTGGAATAATGAGCGGGATATCTTTAGTAGCATTGTTCATGCCCGGGATTATTAAGGCTGCATTACTTGTTGCTGCGCTCGTATTTATGCCAATACTAAAAAATATTACAGATATGAAATTTACTGAATCAAACGTTGAAGATTACAAGAAAAGGTTCTTTAGTAAACGTGGGATTATAGCAATTTTGGTAATACTTTTAATAGTTTCACCGACAGCTGCCGCTGGCGTAAAGGGATTCTTGTTAAGTAGAAGTGTTGCAGGAAATCCTTTGCTAAACACCCCTTACATCCAGAAAGAAATCGACTCAAACAGATGGGCGTCCTATGTTGAAAATGTTGAAAGAATCAGCGTGAACATATTACCCCAAACAGAGATTAAGGATATAGTGGTGCAAGACTTCCTAAACGAAAATCGTTACCTGATAGATAGAGCTAGAGTTTGGGACTATGTAACAGCATATGTTCTTGCAAGACCACAACTAGGGCCTAGGTACTATCTCATATCAGATACTGATTTATTTCTAGATCCAGAAGAAAAGAAGATTTATTGGGCCACTTATAAGACAATAAAACCAGAAACACCTGTCACAGATAACTTCTACAACAGGAACTTATTCTATGTTGGAACAGATGATATAATCATCATGGACTCAAACACTAGAGAAATAATAAATATACCCTCTAAGATTTATTTTGGAGAAGGGCAGCTTGATTATATATATTCAGACGGGCTTGAGGTAGAGACTGTAACTACAAATTCCTATTCAACAAACATGTACTTAGCAGAGGACAGGGCGACAAATCTTGGAGACGATCTTCAAACTCTAAATGTCGACACAATAAACATTAGTGGATTAACTTTGTTTAGGATTGAAGGTTACGGTGTCTGGTCAGAGTACGCATCGCTTGATTATGTACCATACAGGTCTTTAGGTGAGAGAAATTCAATTTACCTCCCAGAAGAGTTTGAAAGGGATCTAGACAGTTACATAGTATTATACAAGGGAGAACCTTATCTCTTAACAGATTACAATCTAAAGCTTGATGCAGTAACTTACATGCCTTATGTAAATCTCGATTACAAGAGGAACGTTGCCAGAGTCCTTACAAACATGCAAACTGGAGAAGTATTAGCCTACTATGTTGGGCCTGATGACGTCTTCAAGGACATATATCTAAAAATATACCCATGGATTAAAGACGGCAGTGAAATCCCTGCTGAAGTCAGATCCCAGTTAAGGGCACCTGATGACTATTTCCACTACGTTTCTGATGCCTACACAACATACCACATAACAGACCCAAAAGAGTATATCGAGGCGACAAACTTCTACGAGTTTGATTTAGGGGATAACGTCGGGAGATATACAGATTTCATATACAACATCATTGCCAAAAATCCAAAAACTGAAAATTATGAATATGCAGCATTTTTACAAATGATCTTGAGAAGGGCTGAATCGAGAGAACTTACTACCCTTATGTATGGATACCTTGATGACGAAAATTCAGAAGCAAAATTCTATGCTATCGACATCTCGGCAGAAAAAATTACAGGCAAGAGGATTACACAGGAATTTTTGAACAGCCAGTATCAAGAAGAGTTCAGACTTTTGGCTGAAACTAAAAGACAAGGAAACATGATCCTTTATCCCTTTACTTACCAGGGAAAGACAGTTCCATTATATCTTCTTTCGGTATATGTTCAAAGGGCAGAATCTGTCAATCTTTGGGACATCGTTGCAATAGACCCAAGGTCAATGACATTTGGTAGAGGCCAAACTATTGATGATACATTAAAAGACCTCTTCTCAAAAATAACTGTGGCCCCCGTGACACCTACAACACCAACTGATGAAAAGCCTGTAGTTACCCCAACGGGAGAAAAGGAAGACCTAGTTGCATCCTTGATTAAAATATATATCCAAAGAGAATCTTTACAGCCTGATTCCGAAGAGTACAAGAATCTTACTAAGGAGATTATTTCTATACTTAATAAACTTGAATCAATGGAAGGATAATCAAATGATCTTGAGTGGGAGAAAGATATCCAAAGGTTTAGCAGAAGGTGAGGTATTGAAGAGTACCTCGCCGATCTCTTTTCTTGGAGGGGTTGACCCAAACACTGGAGTTGTAATGGACAAAAATTCCAATGCCTGTGGTAAGAGCATAAAGGATAAAATTTTTGTTTTTCCGATGGGAAAGGGTTCAACTGTCGGGTCCTATGTCATCTACCAGTTGAAAAAGAATGGCGTTGCACCCCTAGCCATAATAAACAAAGAAGCAGAAACAATTGTTTCTGTTGGTGCAATAATCTCAGACGTTCCAATGGTTGATAGAATAGACATTGAGAGTATTCAAGAAGGAAAAAAAGTCAAAGTTGATGGTGATCGAGGAACGGTAGAACTACTTTGATTTTATTCTTTGAAGTAGTAATACTCGCCAGATGACTTCTGCTCTCTGTCTTTTTGAGAGTCAAGTTTATTTGATCGTGGTCTCCCAGATCCAGGTTCTCTTCTGAATGTTATTCCAATCTCTTTCAAAAACCTATTCATTCCATCACGAAGAGAAAGCGGTGAAGAGGCTATTCCGGACATACTTGGCCTTCCTGAAAATACAATTGCTTTATCTGAAGTGTAGTCTAAAGAAACTAAGTCATGTTCAACTATTACTGCCATTAATCCTTTATCACCTATAAATCTTCTCAATACCTTTGAAAAGTTAAGTCTCTGCTCGATATCAAGGTATGCTGAAGGCTCATCAAATAAATACAAGTCTGCATCCTGGGATAAGCATGTAGCTATTGCCACCCTCTGTAATTCCCCCCCAGAAAGTTCTGAAATTGAGTTATCTATAATAGAGTCTATATCAAGAGGTCTTAGTATTTCAGCCTTGTAGATATTTGTGTGAAATTTCTCCTTGGCAACTTTCGATAGCAAATCCCTTACGGTGCCTTCATACTCTCTTTTAATATATTGCGGCTTGTATGACACTTTAAGTTCTGTTTCAAATTTATTGCCATTGTCAGGCTCTAATACGCCAGCAAGTATTTTTATAAATGTACTCTTACCTGTAGCGTTTGGCCCAACGATACCGATTACTTCACCCTTGTGGAGGATTCCAGCTTCAGTTTTAAGTGAAAAGCTTTCATAATTCTTTTCAAATGCCGGATACTCTAAAAGCACCTTCTTTGATTTTAGAGATTTTTCTTCCTTTTGATAAAACTTAATTGATTCATCTCTAAATCTGACGTTGTCTTCTTTTATGTACCCGTCAAGGTACATGTTGATTCCAACTCTTACCCCAAGTGGCGTTGAAACAATTCCATATACCCCGGGTTGCCCATAAAGAATGTGAATATTGTCGCTCAAATAATCTAAAATTGCAAGGTCATGCTCAATTACGACAACAGTTTTTTGTTCTGCGAGATTTCTTATTGCTTTAGCAACATTTAACCTTTGCTTTATATCAAGATAAGATGTAGGCTCATCTAAAAAATAAATGTCAGCGTCCTTGGACATTGAAGCAATTACAGCAACCCTCTGTAATTCTCCCCCGCTCAGCACAGAAATATCCTTGTCTAGGGCATCGTTTAAACCGAGTTCTTGGATAAGCTCTTTTGAAATTCCTCTTTCATCAATCTTTTCAAGGAGCTCTCCTGTATTTCCTTTTACAACTTGAGAAAGTTTGTCAATGTATTGGGGTTTTAAGGAACTCTTAATTTCTTTGCCCTCAATTTTCTCAAAATACCCCTGGAGCTCTGTTCCTCTAAAGTAAGAAGTTAGATTTTTCATCTCTTTTGAGGCATAATCTCCCATATTTGGGTAAAGCTCTCCTGAAAGAATTCTAATTGCTGTTGTCTTGCCAACTCCGTTTTGGCCTATAAGCCCCAATACCTTTCCTTCTTTTGGAATCGGCAATCGATAAAGCCTAAAGGTGTTTGGGCCATATTGATGTATTGGCTGAGAAAGTTCTTCAGGCAAGTTTACTATGGAAATTGCTTTGTAAGGGCATTTATGAACACATATGCCACACCCAGTGCACAAGATCTCAGAGATAATGGGTTTTTTTGTTACTTCGTCGACTATAATAGTCTCTTCGTTCATTCTAGGCCCGGGGCAATAGTTAAGACACAATAGATTACACTTTTTTGGTTGGCATTTATCATAATCTATTACAGCGATTCTCAAAGATTTCACCTGAAAAAAAATAATAAATATTAAGCATTAAATAAGATTATCCAGAACATCAGCCAGCTTCCAAGAAATGAAAAAAATCCTGATTTTAAGATGCTGCCTGCGGTACCATATTTTGTCATATCTACGCCCACCATCTTAATGGGGTACTGTGAAACATAGAATATAACAAAAGCTACGATAATACTTGCATAACTAGGCAGTGAGGACATCCCCGATATTATGCCTGCTATAAGTCCAGTTAAAGCAAAAATAAGCCCTATTTTATGATTGTCATCCATAAAAACTCACCATTTAAAGAGATGAGAAGTGTTACATTTAAAAAGTTTATTATGACCCCGACATCTTTCATGGCGAGTAAGAATATTCGTAAAACTTAAATTGGATAAATGAATATTATTTTTGTGATTTGATGAAGAGATTATTCTTATTTGCCCTTATTCTTTCTTTTATTGTTTATCCCATATCGGCTGAGTATATTGACCTTAAATTATCATACCCAAATAATGTAGAAAAGGGGAAAGAAATAGCGATCACACTTGAAATTATAAATCAATCAAACGATAGGCTTTGGGATGGAACAATAATGATTGAAGAATCATTTATGGGAGAATATAAGGCTTATATAAAATCCATCAGAGACTATCAAAATAATCCTTTCAAATTCTCAATTATTGAGCCTGGTCAGAGTATCAAAGAAACATTTGTATTGACCTTTACAGAAGATATCCCATTAAAACAAGCAAAATTTAACATTCTGCTGAAATGTGGTAAAGGTGCATGCAGGGGAGGTTGCAGACCTTTTTACTTGGAAAAGCCTGTAAGTATAACACTTATAGAAGAAAGAGTCGAAGCTGTTCTAAAATTGGATACCAATGATTTCACAGCTTATAAAGGTGAAACTTTAGAAGTTCCCTTTATCCTAGAAAATATTGGGAATATTCAGATGCAAGATATCAGAGTGGAAATTAAAGGTGACATCTTATCAGATGAAATACTTAATATCGGCTACCTAACCCCTGGAAAAGAAATTTCTGATAAAATATTTGTTTCAATTGGTGAAAATAGTTCAAAAAAATCTTTGAATTCTATAATTGTTGCAAGATTCCAAGACTCCGCGGGTAAAGAAGGAATGGCATATGCGGATATTAGGATAACAGTAATTGAAAAAGAAAAGGTTGAGGAATCTAATACTCCAGAAGTTAATCAGGAAGCTATTAAAGAGGTCAAAAATCAGCTTCCTAAACTCTTCTATTTTTTTCTGTTTCTATCGATTATTGCGATTATTGCAGTTATTATCTTCTTAGCATATCTGTTTAAGAGATAATTTTTTAAATAATTTTATTTCTTTTTCATATGGTGTTTTAGTGCTTCCTAACATAATTAGAGAAACCGACTCCATATGCCCTATATGCCTAAAAAGAATTAAAGCTGATATCAGAGATTTTGGGAGGCAAATTATAATGGAGAAGCAATGCCAAGAGCATGGATTCTTCTCAGAAATCCTTTCAGATGATGCTGAGTATTATAAAAGACTTCAAAGACTTGACCAAATAGCTGAAAATTCTGTTGAGAAAATAAAAAATAAAGATAAAGGATGCCCTTATGATTGCGGATTATGCCAAGATCACTTGACACCTTCAATTTTTGTTAATATTGACTTGACTAATAGATGCAATATGAATTGCCCGGTATGTTTTGCAAGTGCTGGAGCTACAAAGAGGATATATGAGCCTTCTTTTGAAAATATAAAAAAAATACTTGAAAGAATGGCCTCAATTAAACCAAATCCTCCTTTTGCGGTACAGTTTTCAGGTGGTGAACCTACTCTAAGGGATGACCTCCCTCAAATTATAGAAACAGCTAAGAAACTGGGGATCTCACAAATTCAGATTGCAACAAACGGAAAAAGATTTGCTAAAGATCCTGAATTCTTAGAAAAAGTCATCAAAGCGGGGATAAACACATACTACCTTCAATTTGATGGACTGTGTCCTTCTTCTTATAAGAAATTCCGCGGTTATGATACTTTTCCAGAGAAGAAAAAGGCAATAGAAAATCTGAGGAGTCTTGGAGAAACTAGTATTGTCCTTGTCCCTACAGTTTCAAAGGGGATAAATGACCAAGAACTTGGAGAATTAATATATTTTGGAAGGGACAACTTCGATGTTGTTAGAGGAATCAACTTTCAGCCTCTTTCTTTCTCCGGTCGTGCAAGTCAAGAAGAAATAAAAAAATACAGGATAACAATAACAGATTTGGTAAAACTAATTGAAGCCCAAACAAATGGCGAGATTGGAAAAGAAGACTTTTATCCCATCCCGTTTGTAGTCCCAGTATCGATGTTTGTTGAATCTTTAAAAGGGATATCAATGCCCCACTTCACAACACACCCACAATGCGGTGTTGCAACTTATGTTTTTGTAGAGAGTGGAAAACTTATACCTATCACTAGATTTGTAGATGTTGAAGGATTCTTTGAGTATATTAAAGAGAGAAATGAAAGTATCAAATGTGGCGGGAAAATAAGAAAAGGCATAGAGATATCTAGAATTTTAAAAGATATGAGCTCTTTTATTGATAAGGAAAAAATGCCAAAAGACTTAAATTTATTAGAGATTACAAAGGGAGTTTTAAATGGCGGGGGAAAAGAATATCTTGCAAAACTCCATCATAAGTCACTATTTATCGGAACTATGCACTTTATGGATCCATTTAACTTCGATCTAGACCGGGTGAAAAGATGCGCAATACATTATGCCCTCCCTGATGGCTCATTTATACCTTTTTGCAGTTACAATTCAATTCACAGAGAGGATATAGAAAAAAAGTTAACTACGCCAATCAACGAATAGTATTTCACCGAAAGATATTTATTAGGCCCTAAGTTCTTGAAGATTGGTGGATATATGAAAAGAGCGAGTATTGTATTCGCCCTGATATTTTTAGTTACAATCGCTACATTCTCAGGGTGTATTTCACAGAAAGAAGAAAATGGTGTAGATGTTAATACGACGCCAGCACAAACTGGCAAAACAGTTTCTTATCTTAAGGCTAGGATTAATATTTCACAGCCATATGACCTTTCAGATTTAAATTCATCAAGACAGAAAGTCGTAATAATTAGAGATAGCGGAATGAGACTTGATGCCATAGTTACTTTATACAGCGAGAATTATACATTTGATGATACTACCAGAATACCTATTATAGAGACTGAAGAAGATGCTTTGAAGGTACTCGATAGTTTCCCAGAAGATGTTTTGCCTTATGTTGTAGGAATGGAATTAGATGAAGGAATATATGGGACTGGAATGGTCCACTGGACTGAACATATGCGCAACAATATTGCATTGAGATATGCAAAAGAAGATGCAGATTATAATCTATATGGAACTGCCGCCTTAATAATGAAAGATCAAAGAGACAAAATTAGAGTTGACGAAAGCCCATATTTAAGCAATGGATACGAATACTGGTGGATGCAAGGTGCTACTGAAACCCTTTCTACAAGTAAAGCCTTGGGTATTGGACCTTACACAACATTGTACACTTCATTAATGAGATCTATGATGGTCCCTACAAAAATAGTATATGGGCTTTACTATGATCTAGAAGAAGGTGGAACTTGGAGACCTTATGTGTGGAATGAGATGTACTTTAACGGCAAATGGATACCTGTTGACCCATATAGACAACAGATAGGAACTCTATCAAGATACTACATGACTTTGGACAAAACAGCTGACCTAGTAGAACTTGACTTCTCTTGTTACAAAAGTAATCTAGAAGGAAAAGGATGTAAGCCTTACACTATAGAGATTCTCGAGCAGGGAACAGTTCTAGAAAGCGAAATCAATAAATAAACTCTTTTTAATTTAAATATATTTCTTTATTATATTAACAATTTTTTCAGCAAGCTTTTCCTTCTCTTCCAGAGGTAAGTGGAAGACTTTTTTGGTATTATCAATAATAAAGACTTCATTTGTTTTTGACTCAAATCCCCTCATCTCCCTCCCAACATCATTTGCAACGATCAAATCTATGTTAGAGTTTTGGAGCCGATCATAAGCCTTTTTAATAAGTTGGTCTTCTGAAACAGAATACTCGGCTTTAAATCCAACTATAAACGATTTTGACTCTTTTGAAAACTCCTCTATTATTTTTTTGTTTGGGGTGAGGGTTATACCAAACGATTGATTTGAGGATATCTTGCCGCTTGAACAAGTATCAACATGAAAATCAGATGTTGCTGCCGCAAAAACAGCTATGTCCACTTCTTTGTTCGACATAACAGCGTTAAACATCTCCTCATATGTTTCAACGTGATGAGTTTTAACATAAGAACTTAGTTGGGTGGGGCCTAATACTAAATTGACTTCTGCTCCTCTCATATCAAATTCTTCTGCAAGCTTTATGCCCATTAACCCGCTACTTTTATTTGTAATAAATCTGACATCGTCGATCTTTTCTAATGTAGGGCCTGCAGTTACTAATACTTTTTTACCTATAAAATCTTTAACATACAATTTTTTTATAACCGTTGTTACAATATCATTGATTTCAGGAAGCTTTGCCTTGTTTTCTTCAAACTTTGGAGTGAGAAATTCAACACCGTATTTTTTCAGCTTTTCAATATTTTCTAGAATAATTGGATTTCTATACATCGAACTATGCATAGCAGGGACTATTATAATTGGGATTTTACCAAATCCAGTAGAAACAACTGTTGTGACGGGCGTGTCATCAATTCCTGATGCGATCTTTGAAATTGTATTTGCTGTTGCAGGTGCAATCAGTATTAAATCACATCTCTTACCATGTTCGCCTGCATATGAAACATGTTCGATTTTACCTGTTATCTCATCAACTACAGGATTTCCTGTACCAAACTCAAGTGCATAGGGGTGGATTATTTTTTTTGCGTCCCCGCTCATGACAGCATATACCTCTGCGCCATGTCTCATAAGCTCCCTGGAAAGTTTAACAGATTCTACTGCAGCGATGCTTCCAGTAACGCCTAATACAATGCCTTTTCCATCTAACTTGCGTGATTTGCTCCCTTTTACTGACTTTCTATGCATCACAATACAAATGGCCTAAATCTTTATAAAAATTGTTATTATCTTAATTGAATAGGTGGGTAAATACCTTATATTGAAGTAAAAATTCATAAAAATCCATATTGTATTAAAAATTAAAAGTTCGTATAAAGGAATTGTATGTACAGCTCAGAATATTATGTTCCGTCCCATATAACGGGATTCTTTGTTCCCTTCTTTAGTGAGGACTATAAAAAAACTGGCTCTATCGGGGCTGGGGTCTCACTTTCTTTGGGCATTAAGACTTTAGTTAGAATTAAGGAGGGCAGTGGATCTGTTGAGGTCTACTCAAACGAAACTAAAAAGGAGAAAAATACCGCAACTGTGAGTTTTAAGTGTATTGACTTACTAAAAGAAAAGTACCCCAAATATTTTCAGAATAAGGATATTTTAATAGAGCATGAAAACGATGTTCCTCTTGACTCTGGGTTTGGAGCTTCTGCATCTGCCGCCCTCGGTATATGTTTTTCTATAAAGGATTTTCTAGGAATTTCAGGGTCAGAAACTATAAGAATTGCGCATGAAACAGAAGTAAAAAATCTAAGTGGTTTGGGAGATGTAGTGGCTGAAGTAAAGGGTGGCGTTGAAATAAGGAAAACTCCGGGTGTTGATGGGATAATTGAAAATATCCCATCAGAAGGTCTAAAAGTAATGGCGGTAAGCCTTGGAACTAAAAAGACAGAAAATGTCTTAAAAAATTCTAAAAAAGTTAAGGTAATCGAAAGATGTGGAACTAAGATGCTAAACAAACTTATCGGTGAGCCAACTATTGAAAGGCTGATGGAATGCTCTAAGACCTTTACATATAAGACAGATCTAATGTCTAGGGAAGTTTTAGATTTAATAGAAATGATGAGTGAGATTAACAGTTACTGTGCCTCGGGGATTATGATTGGCGAAGGGGCATTTACATTTATTAATGAGAAAGACCAAATCAAGTTACTTGATAGTTTAATAGATACGAAAGGGGACATAATTATTTCCCCTATAGCTTCAGGCCTAATAGGTGCTAAAAATGGATATACCAAAAAATCATCCAAAATATGAATCACTCCTATTGAGAGAGAGGATAAAAGAATGCCTTAATGAGGGGATTCTTTCAGAGGTCGGTATGACCGCCCATGGAAGGGGTGAAACTTTTGATTATTTTTTGGGAGAGAAAACTACAAAAGTAGCCGATAGGGCGATAAAGGCTGCGGCAATTATGATTTGTAGGGCAAAAAATCCAGTTATATCTGTTAATGGAAATATTGCATGCCTTGTCCCAAAAGAGATAGTAGAGCTATCTATTATTGTTCCCTTAAAGATAGAAGTCAATCTATTTTATAGAACCCTTGAAAGAGAAATTAAAATTAAAAAAAGATTGGAAAAATATGGCGCAACAACTATACTAGGCGTTGGAGAAAATGCAAATGAATCCATACCCGGCCTTGATTCGCTAAGGGGTAAAGTGTCTAAAGAAGGCATCTTCAATTCTGACGTTGTTGTTGTTCCTTTAGAAGATGGGGACAGGGCTTTGGCCCTTAAGGAAATGGGAAAAAATATTATAGCGATTGATCTAAATCCGCTTTCAAGGACCTCCTTATGCTCTGACATAACAATAGTTGACAATGTTGTTAGAGTAATGCCTCAGCTTATTAAAGAGATAAAGAAATTTAAGGATAAACGTATTGAAGAAGATATTGAATTTGACAATAATGAGAATATTAGGAAATCAATTGAAATAATGAAAAATAATCTTATTCATTGGGAAGAAAAAGTAAATGAAAGGTGATTCTATTAGTAAAATAATCCTTCAACTTGCATTAGATATATTAAATCTTGATCGAGCCATCTCCATGGCAAAAGAAGCCGTCCCGGGAGGGGTAGACTGGATTGAAGCTGGAACTCCGCTGATAAAAAGTGAGGGTATGGAAGCCATAAGAGAACTTAAGCGTATTTTTCCAGATAAGAAGATAATTGCAGATATGAAAACAATGGACACAGGTGATTTTGAAACAGAGATGGCATCAAAAGCTGGCGCTGACATAATCTCAATCTTGGGGGCTTCGGATGACAGCACAATAAAGGAAGCAATTAAAGCTGCTAAGAAGTATAATTCTGAAATTATGATTGACTTAATCAATGTCAAAAACAAAGTGGATAGGGCAGCTGAAGTAGAGAAAATGGGTGCAAAATATGTCTGCATCCATGTGGGTATTGACCAGCAGATGAAAGGAGAAAATCCATTACAAGATATAAAAGATGTAAAAGAAGCAGTGACTATTACAATTGCAACTGCCGGGGGATTAAATTCTGAGAATATCCCTGATGTAGTTTCTGCTGGAGCCGATATAGTTATTGTTGGTGGCGCTATTACAAAAGCTTCCAATCTTCTCGAGGCTGCAAAAAGAATCAGGAAGAGTATTGATCTTGCAAAACCTATTGAAAGTATAGAATTTAGAAAATACAAAAAAGAAGAACTTATAGAAGCTTTAAAAAAAGTCTCATCTTCAAATGTTTCAGATGCCATGCACAGAGGTGGTGCAATGAAAGGCATACACACAGTTGTGCCTGGACTTAAGATGGCAGGAAAAGCATTAACCGTTAAGACTATGAACGGTGACTGGGCAAAGGCCGTTGAAGCTATTGATCTAGCCGAGAAAGGAGAAATTCTTGTCATAGATACAAATTGTGGCAACATTGCCGTATGGGGAGAGCTTGCAACTTGGAGTGCAATTACAAGAGGGCTTGGGGGAATTGTGATAGACGGTGCAGTAAGGGATATCGATGATTTAAAAGAAATCCGTTTTCCTGTTTTTGCAAGATATGAGACTCCAGACGCAGGAGATCCAAAAGGCTTTGGAGAGATAGGATGCGAAGTCATATGCGGAGGCCTTAAAGTAAACAAAGGGGACTACATAATAGGAGACGATAGTGGGGTCGTAGTTATTCCGCAGGAAGAAGCCCAGGAGATAATAAACAGGAGCTTTGATGTCAAAGAAAAGGAAAACAGAATAAGGGAAGAAATAAAGAGAGGGTCGACTCTATCAAAAGTTCTAAAGCTTAAAAAATGGGAAAAAATTGTAGGATAATTTTTAGGTAGCGAAATATTTATATACGACCTATTTCTTTATGATATATCACTATATGATATATCGGTGCCGATTATGACGTTTGGACAATTACAAAAGAGATTTTATTTTTTTCATATTTCTGATACATTTATCCTTTGGTTATTTAATCAAAGGGAGTTATGTGGTTACGAGATTATAAAAGAGTTTGAGAGTAGGTCAAAGGGAAATTGGAGGCCTTCTCCAGCATTGATTTATCCTAAACTACTATTATTGGCATCTGAAGATTTAATTGAAGAAACAAATAAAGGATCAAGAGGTAAAAAATATTATAAAATAACTCCAAAAGGGCACAAAAAACTGAATGAGAGAATGGAAAATCTAAAAAAAGAACTTATTCAATATGAAGATTTTCTGAAAGAAGTTTTTGAGGTGGATAAATGAAAGAGCTAAGGGATACCTTCTTTGGGAAGCTTGCGTTAATTGAATATAAGTATAGTAAAATTATTGTTATTATAATGCTACTTATTACAGTTTTTTTATCCATAGGCTCACAAAATATTCGCTTTGAATCTGACTTTTTAAAAGAATTGCCTCCAAACTTTGATGTTGTAAAAACTCAAAATCTTATTAAAAGTGAATTTGGTGAAGATGAAGGTATTATAATATTTTTAGAAACTAACCCAGATATTACCAATGATATACGGAATAAACAAAGTATTGAAAGTATTTATAATCTAGAAAATCAATTGAAGTCCCGTCCAGAAATACTTAGTGTTGTAGGCCCTGGAACGGTCTATTACTCTATCTTTAGAGGCATCCCCTCTGATGAAACCATCTTAAAAGAAGTTGCCAAGAACATACCAGAATTGATATCCACAGATTATACCTCGGCTCTTGTTATTGTTAAGATAAGTGGCGTTAGAAGCGAAAAGGAAATCAATTCTGTGATTAATGTTGTGGAGGAAGAAATCGGAAAGGTAGAGTTACATGGACTTAACTATGAAATAACAGGTTCTCCTGTCATAAACAAAACTATTGTTAGCGTCTTGAGAAATGATGCGTATAAAACTATGATCATATCTGCAATTATTGTATTCGCATTACTAACATTGATATTAAGATTCAAATCATTGTTTGTAATAGTGCCCTTGCTTTGTGGGGTACTCTGGACAGTAGGCATCTTAGCCTATGCTAAAATACCGCTAAGTATAATTACAGCAAGTATTGGCGCCATTATTATTGGCCTGGGTGCAGAGTATGGGATATTTATGGTACTGCGTTATAACGAAGAGGCAAAAAAAGGCAGATCAAATGAAGATAGAATCGTAGCTATGGTTGCAGGGGTTGGGAGCGGTACCATTGGATCGAGTTCTACAACAATTGCAGGTTTTATGGCATTGGCCATTTCATCAATGCCAATGATGGTCCATCTAGGTATAGCTTTGTCGTTAGGTATTGTCAGTTGTCTTGTTGGGGCACTGGTATTTTTACCTTCAATTATGGCGTTGAGGGAGTGGTGATATGTCAAGTTATGATAAACTAATTAGAAAATTTGCAGAGCTTCATGGAAAAAATCCGAAAAGGATCCTCATATTATCACTTATAATCACAATTATTTTAGGCGCTGGGATCACCCTAATGAAAGTAGAACAAGGAGAAGGCATGGATCAGTTGCCAAGCAATATAGAAGAGATGCAAATATTCATGAAAATGGAAGATAAGTTTGAAAGGTATGATTCAATCATTATTGTAATAAACTCAGATAACGTATTTTCGCCAGATATATTAAGAGAAGTATATGCATTGAATCAAGAATTAATTAGTGTATATGGGGTAGAAGGCTCTTCTTTTAATCTCAAACTTGAAGAAATATACCTGCCAAAAGAGGATCTGATTAATAGACTCGAAGTCTCAGAAAGTCTTGGCTATATGTTGATAAGACTAAATGTGACAAAAGGTGTAGATAGTGTTAGGGTCTATGATGATATCAAAGACATAATATCAAGAACTTCTTTGACTGTGCATCCAGGTGGTAGTTTGACACTAAATAGAGAATTGACAAATATGGTTTTACCCGAATTGTCTAAAATATCCTTATTTGGGGGTATTGGTGTCTTATTATGTGTTATTTTAACATTTAGATCAATTAGATATGGACTAATCCCTCTGATATGTGTCGGATTAGGAATAGTGTGGATGATGGGGATATCTGCATTTGTTGGAATCTCACTTAGTTCTGAACTTGTGGGGGTGGTTTCAATGATGGCCGGGATAGGAATAGATTTTGCAATTCAAACAATAAATAGGTATCTTCTTGAAAGAAGCCCTTTGATCACTGAAAAAATAGTAAATACCCTTGAAGGTGTTATTGCACCAATTATAGTTTCTTCAATTGTTGCAGGTTTTGGATTTATTGCAATGCTCACAGGCTCTCTATCTATATTAGATATCTTGGGAAAGATGTTATTTATTGGGGTGTTCAGTTGCATGGGGGTGTCTCTTATTTTCCTTCCATCTCTATTGATAGTCCAAGAAAGAATATTTCAAGATACAGAAAAAATGTTGAAGAAAAAAATGGAGGTATTATATGAAAAAAGTTAGTGTTTTTTTAATTGGAATTTTTTTAATGGGTGTTTTTACGCCAGGAGTATATGGGAATACAGATACAGTAATTTATTCGGGATATCTTCACGATAATGACTTCGTCTTTGTTGGGCCATATGCCGTTTCCCTTATAGATTACAAAGACACCATAGCATCATTTATGGTCCTTGAAGGTACAGCCCCTGTTGGGCCTTTAGAGATGTATATCTCAGAAGGAGAGGCCCTCAGAGTAAATGAGATTACTATTAATTTAATTGACGTGTCTAATATAGGGGTCAATGTAATAATCAAAGGCCCTGTTGGATACAAAATCGGCAGAAGCCAATATGAATTTGTGATAAAGGAAGTAAAAACAAATCCACTGAATGTAGAGCCTGGCGAAGCCTTTGATCTTGAAATTTTACTTTCTAATGAGGGTTCAATGAAAGCGTACACTGTTAAAGGAAGTATAAATGTCCCCCCTATTGGTACTATGGTTCCATTTATGCCTGAGAATACATCTGACTCCACTTACATAGGGGATTTTGAAGCGGGAACTGAAAAATTAATCTCGTTTAAATTAAGGGCAAATGAAAACATGCCCGCAGGCAATTACCCAATGGCAATTGTTCTAGTCTTTTACGATGGAACAAACCCCTATCCAAGGCCGTACACGATTCAATTTGGCCTTAGAGTTACAGGTAGAACTGAATTAATGGTAGTTAATTTCTCATCCGCACCAGAGAATATAAGGCCGGGAAATGAAAATGTAAAGATAAAGGTTAATTTGGCAAATCAAGGGACTGAAAGTGCAAAATATGTAAAAGCATATCTTGATTTAAAGGAGCCTTTCACTTTATCAAAGTCTTATGAGAGCTCATACAATCTTGGGAATTTACTAGGAGGGTATGCGAAGGATGCAGAGTTTCTGATAAATGTAGACAAGTCTGCAAAAAAGATGACATACACCGTACCAATGATTGTAGAGTACAGAGACTCTTCTAATAATCTTCTAAGAGAAGAGTTTGAATTGAATTTAGACATAAAGGGAAAACCAGAACTTGAAATAACTGAGTATCGCTTGGTGCCTGAAAATGTAAAGGCAGGAGGAAACGTAAAGATATACCTAACAATAGCAAACAATGGCGAAGAGAAGGCAGAGTCTATAACAGTTGAGGCCATTGAAAGATCAGAACAACCATTTGACTTCACATCTAAAAATGATTACATTGGGGTTCTTGAACCAGGACAGAAGGCAGAAGTTGTATTGGCCACAGATGTAAAATCAGCAGCAGAGGAAAAAACTTATCAATTAAATCTAAGGATTAGGGCTGTTGGTGACAAAGAAAAACAGGATCTAGATGTCTATCTATTCCAAAAAAATATAGATATACCGATAGAGAAATCAGTAAGTACAATAATAATTGCTGTAGTGATAGGGCTCATAGTAGTATTGCTAATCGGAGGATACTACGGATACAACAATTATATAAAGAAAAAATAATGAGTCGATATCGGTGGAACTATGAAAAGGAGCCTAATACTGCTTTCAATTATTTTATTTTCTATATTTTTCCCATTTAATGTAGGCTCCTCTTCAGTTCCTGGAGATGATTTCTTTTTTGATGGGGTTGCAGTAAAGTCAATGATAGTTATCGGTGAAACAGCAACATCCTCGGATATCATTTCCGCATCAAAGTTAGCTTTTCTTATTGCCAATCGGAACACTGAGAGGATTGAAAATACAATCTATGAAGAGTATAAAGTCTCTTTGAAAAATTTGAATGCTAGTGACGTGATAAGAATTGATCCTGCCAATACATCTGTGAATTCGATTAAGATTGCAGATGGATTGAAATCCCTATGGTGGGATGACGGCTACAAATATTCTTCATTTTTATATCCATATGGCAATGGAAACAAGGTGTTTGATTATAACGAAACGCATGAAGAGATAGTCATAAAACTATCAGATACAGATGTTCCTGATGATTATTGTCTTGATTTTAATATGTCAGATATAATTTACAGTGTAAACTATATCAATACTCCATTCCAAAGAAAGGTCTTTGCCGGCTGTGACGGGCCATTATACGATATACCCTATAACTCTTATAGAATTAAATTGTTTGAAAAAGAATATCCAATAATAAATAACGGAGTATACCGCTCTAAAGATCAGAATATAAGTTACTTTATTTATGGCATTCCTATTTATTCCCCTGATACTATATTTAAGGTTGGGGATACTAAGGTATTTGGCTGGTACACCGTAACGCTTCTGGATATTCACAGCCCCACGACAGAAGAAACTTCCAAGGAAGACACGTTTAAAGTAAAAAATGGGGGAAACTTTTCAGGAGAGTACAAAGCCTATTTTAGGGTGTCTGACTTCACAGGCAAGAGTAATGAATTTTTGATGGTAATGGATGCAAACAGCTCAAGATGCTGCACCTGTGTCCCGTTTTGTGATCCAAAAGGAGGATACGGCTCATTTACTACCGTTCCAACCAGGCAGTATGAGAATGATCCTTATTTTATATTCGAACGCGGAACTAGAGTTATAGATGGTGAAGAAGTGACTATCTGGACAGTGCCTGTTTTCTACATAGATGGTATAAAAGTATTTGAAGGTGCTGACAAGAGCATGCTCGCAGAATTTGATGTTTATTCCTTAAAAGACTATGGAGCGATTGAAGAAACTCCCTGCTGCATGCCATTTGTTACGTATCCAAATGATTATAATCTCACAATATCAAATCTCCAAGAAGATATCATTGCATTAGGCGTTGATATAGACGGTGATGGGAATCTATCTGCTGAAGAACAGCAGATACCGGTATTTGAAACTCCTGGAGAAGAATGTAACGCTTCAATTAAGTTCCCGTTTCCATCCCCAGTTTATATTAATCCTGGAAAAGACGGGAGATATGGAACGTGTGATGATTTTCTCGATATTAACTCTTCTCACCCCAGATTTAAAAAATGTAATTACGACACAATTGACGTAATTTTGTGCGATAAAATTGATCTATCCTGTTGTGATCCACAGGTAGTATACGGCCCAAAGAACTATTTCAAGATTGACATATTTGACTCAAACTACAAACAAAAGGATGGTAATGGTATAGAACTTGAGGTCAGCCAGAAAAAATCAAAACTATATTTGTTCTACGATTCAACAGTTAAGATTGAGCCTGCTTCGCTGATTAAAAGAGATATAGATGTAACTGGTACTGATAAGGTAAAGAAGAATCTCATTTTGATTGGAAACGAAAACAATAATCTCATAATAAAGGATCTATATGATTCTAGTGTATCCAAGGTGTTATGGTCAAGATCATTTGGACAGTGGGAATACTTAAGAAATGTCTTCTATGAAAACAGTGTGTTAATCGTTGGTGGCAGAAATGGTGACGCTACAAATAACGCTCTGGAAGACCTTATGAAATTATTGTTTGTTTGATTGCCAGAACATCTTAGTTCTAGCATAAACTCTTTCAGCTGAGAGAATATCTTTGAAAAGGTCTTCTTCATTTTTTCTATCCTTTGCCAGTATCCTCTTTGCCGTTCTTGGGCCTATCCCAATACCTGCTAGAACTATTATCGCTTTTTTGCCATATGGGAGGATCAAATCTGCTGAATCCTTAATTTCTTTCAAGGTCTTTTTTTCTTCCTCGTCTATTTTTCCTTTGTATCCTTTATGGACTATTTCTAAATCTTCCCGTCTCCTCAAAATCCCAACATATCGTGCTCCGCATTGAGGGCATTTTGGATTATCCTCAAAATTATTTACAGAAAGAGTTGTTTTCCATTTTCTGCAATGAAGGCATGCAACTGTGACTCGTTTCTCGAGGAGCCTTTTTTTTAGGTATTTAATAATCTCTTTATCAGGTCTTTTTGGGTGCAAGAGTTCAAATGAAGACCCTTCAAGCAGATATCTTGTAAAAGTAGATGGCTCAGTATTTTTATTGACAATTATATTAATTTTTCCATTTTTTAAATCCCGAATAAATTCTTTTACCGGCTCAATCTCAAGTTTGTCGTGGTATAACTCATTTAACGTTTCTTCATAAAGCGGTGTATTCCTATAGAGCTTTAATACGTTCTTCATCAAGTACTTGTCAGAGTTTGCCCTTATAACCCCAAACCTCTTTGCTATCTGTATCATTTTCCATTCAAACAAAGGTGTGTTTTTCAAGACGATATCAAGGATCGGTATTACATGATCCTCATTTAATTCAAGAAGGGTATTTTTTACTATGCCACCGCCATCTTTGATTCCAACAGGAAATTTAATCATTATATGATATGGGTCTGTCCTCATACCTATTGATTCCCCAAATCGCTGGGCTAGAAGGGATGTTATGACCCTGCCCAGTGTATCATTTGCTTTGGAGCCGTTAAATACGTGCAGGATGGCAAACTCCCCAATATCTTCAATTACTAGTGAATTCTTGGAGTAAGAGAAGTATTTTGATTGCTCCTCAAGTAATTCATATAGAGTTTGTTTTGTACCCTTGATCAATGGTAATTTTTCTATTTTGGATTTATCATCAAAAATTTCAAAAACATCTCTTGAAACAAACAGAGGCACTGGAATAAGTTCACCTTCCCAAGAAGGAATTGCACCTACAGATCTAGTTTCAGTTACCTCTATTTTTTCTTCTTCAATGTTTAATACCTTCCATGTCCTACCACGAACTATAAAGTTTCCACCGACCTCGATATTTGACACGATAAAATTCTCATCAAGAACACCTAAAGATGAACCGGTTCCAACTTCAACGACTCTATACTGTTTTGTATCAGGAATCATTGATAAGTTCTCATAATAATAAAACATGCCCTGTTTGGATCTTTTGTAGGTTATTTCGTTATTTATCCAAATAAGCTTTATACTTTCTAAGAAGTAGAGCACTTTCCAGAATTCTTCATTGCTCATATTTCTATACGGGTAGGATTTTTTAAAGAGAGAGTAAGCCTCTTCGATTGAGACTTCATTACTTTCCATTGAAAGCCCTATTATTTGGTGAGATAACACATCAAGAGATTTTTCAGGTATCTCTGATCTTTCAATCCGATAGTTTAATGCATTTTTTGCTATTACTGCAGACTCACATATCTCTTCATCACTTGAAAGGATAATCCCTTTTGAAACAAGATAAGTTTTGTGTCCTGCTCTGCCAACTCTCTGCAAGAGTTTTGATACTTGCCTCGGGCTCCCATACTGAATAACTAAATCAACAGCACCAACGTCTATTCCAAGCTCCATACTTGAAGTACATACTATACCCTTAATTTCACCATTCTTAAATCTAGTTTCAACATCAATCCTAGTTTCTTTAGAGAGTGAGGAATGGTGTACATCTATAAAATTCATTTCCATCAGATTAAATCTTGATGAAAGAGTTTCCGCCATTTGCCGGGTATTGACAAAAAGAAGAATACTTTTGTGGCTGTCGATTAACTCCTTAATCCTCCTAATTGATGAGGCTACATAAGGGGATACCTTTAGATTTTCTGCTACCATAATGTCTTCTTCAAAGATTTCAGGGGTTTCAACTTCAATGTTAAACTCTTTTTTTATCTGAGATTGGATTATCTCAACTTCCCTCCCTTCTCCTACTAAAAATTTTGCAACCTCTTCTTTGGAGCCAACAGTTGCAGAAAGGCCAATCCTCTGGATTCTCCCGTTTTTTAATCTTTCAAGTCTCTCAAGAGCTAGGCTTAGCTGCACGCCTCTTTTGTCCTCGGCTATCTCATGAATTTCATCAACTACAACAGCGAGTACATATCTCAGATGCTCCCTTAATTTCTTTCCGGTAAAAAGCGCTTGAAGTGTTTCAGGGGTAGTAATCAAAATATCCGGAGGATTCAAACTCTGCCTTCTTCGCTCACTCTGAATTGTGTCGCCATGCCTTGCTTTGATCGTAATCTCCATCGCTTCCCCTATTTTTTCAAGCCTTGATAGAAGGTCTCTATTGAGGGCACGGAGCGGGGCTATATACAGGATCTTTATGCCTGGCAATTTGCTGTCTTTGACTAGTTTCATCAAGGGGAGGATTGCGGCCTCTGTCTTTCCTGCGCCTGTAGGGGCCATCAACAATACATTTTTTCTTGTAAGTATCTGCGGAATTGAATTTTTCTGGATATCAGTAGGAGACGTAATATTAAACTCTTTTAATACATTGACGATATCTTCTCCCAAAAGTTCAAAACTCATGACCGCACCTACTTAGAACTTACCAAAGCATTTTTAAATTTAAGTTATTGGTTTTAAATTATGGACCTATATCCGGTGATAAATACGCCTGCCATAATCATTGACTCTGATAAGAGATATCTTGTTGTTGCTGATCTGCACCTAGGCAAAGAGTACGAGTATTATAAAAAAGGGATTAAAATCCCAGATGTTGGACAAAAAATGAAGGTGGATTTATTAAAAATAATAAAAAGAAAAAAGGTAGAGGAGCTTATACTATTAGGAGATATCAAACACAACCTTCCATTTACATCCTATTTTGAAAAACTAAACATACCTAAATTCTTAGAATTTGACATCCCGGTAAAACTGATCAAAGGAAATCATGATGGAAATATTGAGGAGATAGTTCATAACGAGGTCATGAAATCTTTCAAAATAGATGACCATGTATTAACTCATGGCCACATCCTTATTGAAGGCAGCAATTTGATTATGGGGCATATTCATCCCGTAGTTGAATTTGTTGACTCAAATGGAAAGATTACCCGTTTGAAATGTTTTCTTAGAATAGAAGGCCCTCAAAATGTAATTATTTTGCCTTCTTTTAATCCAGTTATAGAAGGTGTATCAATAAACAAAGACGAAGATATACCAGGGCCTTACTTTGAGAGCGGCAGATTAGAAATAAAAAAGTTTGATTGTTACCTTCTTGACGGAACATATATAGGAAAAGTAGGGGATATCTACCGCTGAATTTTCCCACAATCCATATCTATTACCTGGATTGCATCTTCAATTAACATTCCTTCATTTTGTTCAATGTAATCTTCAATTTTTTTCAATAGGTAATCCTCTTCAATTTTTTCAGACATACTTGATACCAAGTCTTTTCTAATTTCACCGATTACTTTCTCAGCGGTTTCTCCAAGCTCTTTTGAAACTGAATAACATTCATTAATTACGTAGGTACATAGGACTTCGCATGTTTTTTCAATATACAGTTTGTTGTGATAGATGTTGTTTATTACATCAATTAATTTTGCATATTTGTCAAGTCTATTAATATAATACTTCTTTGTTTGTATTACAATATTTTTTATCATTGCTCCGGATATAGTCTCTTTTATTGGAACGTTAATAAGTCCAAGTTTTTCTATATTGCATATCCTATTCTTCTCATATAGCTCAGACAATATGGTTTCTTTCATGACTTCGGTGAACTTTTTGACTGATCCGTACTTTTCAATTTCAAGTGAATGCGGGATTAATTGGTCTGGTTTTAAATATATGTCCAAGATTTTTTCTCCAGCTTCCCTTGTTTCAGGTCTTCCTATCCTGATATGTTTATCAATTCTCCCCGGCCTTAAAATTGCAGGATCAATAATATCTGGTCTGTTTGTAGCTATGATAACGATTACATCCCCCATCTCCTCAAGGCCATCGAGAAGCTGTAAAAATTTATTTACTATTGGATTCTCAAGTCTTGCAGCCTCTGAGCCTGTCTCTCTTTCGGGCACAAGGCTATCAAATTCATCAAAAAATAAAACAGAAGGTGCCTTCTCTTCTGCATATTTGAATAGTTCCTCAATGTTTTGCTGAGTCTCCCCAAACCATTTGCTTCTAAGTTCTTTGTCAACATTGATAAAGTTTCTCGAAGAGATAGAGGCGGCGTAACGTGCAATTAGTGTTTTACCACACCCTGGGGGCCCGTACAGCATAATGCCCTTAGTCCTCTCAATTTTTAATTTTTGAACTTTTTCTTTGATAAAGTCATAACTCAATGCAGAGCCAACCGCTTGATCAATTTCTAAAATAGCCTCGTCAAGACCACCTATCTCTTCTCTATTAACTTTAGGTTTCTTTTCAAGGAGGAGGTCATCACCATATTTTACATTTGATTTTATATCGAGTATCTCCCAATCTTTTGAATTCCCAAATAACGTTACTGTGGCTCCAGCTTTAAGGTAAGGATTTTTAGAATCTACAAAGTCACCAATATCTAGCATCATCTCATGGTAAGTATCAAATCTCACTGTTGCGTATCTACCCTCAATCTTTATTATCTCACCAAGAGTAGCATCAACTTTGCCTGGGTGCCTGTCAAGTATTACAAATTTCCCCCCTTCTTTTGCCTCGATAAACTTATACCTTATCTTGTCCCCCTTGTTGATATCTAAATCATCAATCATATAGGCGATTATCCTATAGTTTATATAATCAAAAATTTCATGCATGCCCTCCCCTTCAAGGGGCCTTACATAAATACCAATCATAGAAGGGGGCTCGTTTAACTCTCTTATCCTCTGCTCAAGTCTATTGATGCGCCCTTCAAGAAAAATCTTAATTTCATTTTTTAGCATTCCACGCTCATGCTGAATCTGATTGACTATATCTTGGGAAGAGGATATGAGCTGTTTGATTTCTTCTTTTTCAAGGACTTTTTCAGAAAATCCCTTTTCTTTTAATACTTCAACAAGATCAAAATACTCATACTCTCCTTTTAGATATGCCCTAATCTTTTCTGTTTTTTCTACGTCAGGAGATTTCACAACAAAAATAAAACTAAATCTTTTAAAAGTGTTTGCAAATTAATCAGATTTAATGATTAAACAAATGCCATGCTGCCATAACCCAATAATCGGATATAGACCCCGATCCCTAAAATCAATAAAAAAACAAACATTGTAGCATAGTCTCTTTTTTTAAGAGATATTTCTTTTAAAAACGTCCTTTTCCCATACCCAAATCCTCTTGATTCAATAGCTATTGCAAGCTCTTCGGCCATTCTTATTGAGCCTATAATCAATGGAGTAAGTATTGGTATGTAGTTTCTTATTCTTCTGAATATTGGGCCCTTATCCAATTCCAGACCTCTTGACCTCTGGGCATCCATTATTGTATATGTTATTCCTGCTAACGTAGGAACGTACCGGAGGGATATAGCTAAAGTCAAACAGTATTCATATGGGACCTTGAATTTCATTAAACCTAGAACAAGATCACGTTGAAGTGTTGTCATCAAGAGAAGAAAAGTTGCGGTGATTATTGCAAAGATTCTAAAGGTCATTGCAAATCCCATCCGTATCCCATCCTCGCTTATACGTATCCTCCAGTATTCAAAAATTATGTTTCCTGTTGGCTGGAAAAAGGGCCATAATATTAGTGACATTAAAACAAGTGGGAGTATGGGTCTTATGTATGTAGTCAATTTTTTGATTTTAATTTTACAGAGGAATCTTATCATCAATAAGACTGAAACTGCAATGGTGCCAAGATACAGCGGATCTTTGTATAAAAGCGCAAGACCAAATATCGATGAAAGAATGACTATTTTAGTTCTAGGATCAAGGCTATGAAAAAACGAAGGTTCCTTGGCATACATCGAATATTTAATCATAATAAAGAAATAAAAGATTTAGATTTAAACTTTTAGGGTTTATCTATACCAATAATCACTGTACCTAGGTTTTCTCCGTTAATGTTGTATTTCTCTTTAAAGAATAGATCCGTTGGAACACAGAGACTTGCTGAAATCCCTTTCAAATCTTTTAGTTCTTCCACCTCTTGGGCTGGGATCACAAAGTAAGGCTTGCCTTGGGCCTTTACATTAGTGAATATAATAAATTCCTCCCCCATAAAAAGGACATCATTTCGTTTCTGATACTCTGGGATCTCATCCTTTCTTAAGAGCTTACCAAGAATATTGCCCGAAGGGTCCTTCATTAATGTTAGACTTTGATCGTGTTTTCTATCTGTGAATGATTCATCAATGAAAATAAGTAATACTGCTCCTTTTGATAAAACTTCCCAGACGCCTTCGTTGATAAAGTCCATCATCCCCCCAGCGGCCTTATTCTTTTCAGCTTGAATTTCAAATTCTCTGATTTTATCTATGTCTTCTGGCGATAGCAAGAATGTATCCAGGACCCCCTTTATGGACTTCAAACGTTTTATTATATCTTCTTCAATCCCCATGTTTATCATCAAAGGTAACCTTTTGCTTTTAGAAGTTCGGCGTTTAGTATTCCTCCGCCCGCTGCACCTCTAACTGTGTTGTGAGAAAGGCAGACAAATCTTATGTCAAATACTTTACATTCTCTTAGTCTTCCAACTGTTACTGCCATGCCCTTATCAGTATCTCTGTCTTTCCTTGGTTGCGGTCTATTTGGTTCTTCTCTGTAGATAATTGGCTTTTTTGGCGCGAAAGGTAAGTTTAACTCTTGAGGTTCAGAACGGAATTCTTTCCAAATTTTTTTAATCTCCTCAAGTGAAGGCTTTTTTGCGCCGAATTCAAGACTTACACATGCTGTATGGCCATCAATTACTGGCACCCTATTACAGTGAGCAGAAATTTTTATGTTTGTATCGTTTACGATTTTTCCATTTACAATCTTTCCCATAATCTTTTGAGGTTCTATTTCAGATTTTTCTTCTTCTCCAGAAATAAATGGAACCATGTTGTCTATCATGTCAAGTGAAGGCACTCCGGGATATCCTGCCCCTGAAACAGCCTGCATGGTAGTAATTATCATTCTTTTAACTTCATATCCTGCCTTGATTAATGCATAAACAGGGGCCATATAACTTTGTAATGAGCAGTTTGGTTTTACAACTATGAATCCTTTATCCCAACCGTTCACTTTCTTTTGCTGTGGAATAATCTCGATATGATTACTATTAATCTCAGGGATTAACATTGGCACATTGTCAACATGCCTGTTGGCTGAAGCGTTAGAAAAAACTGCTATTCCTGCTTTGGCATATGCTGCTTCAAGTTCTCTGATTTTTTCCTTTTCCATTTCAAGAGCAGAGAATACCAAGGCACACTTTCCAATTGCTTGGCTTACATCATTTGCATCCTTAACAATAAGTTTTCGAACATTTTCAGGCGGGCCTGAAATCATTTGCCATTTTCCCATTACAGCTTCTTCATAACTTTTACCCGCGCTTTTTGGTGATGCTGCAACATATGTAACATTAAACCATGGATGATTATCTAATAATCTTATATAATTTTGACCTACCATCCCAGTAGCTCCAATTACCCCTACATTTATTTTTTCCATGTTATTCACCTTATCATATTAAGTAATTTTTTAATACCCCTATCCCTTCTATTTTTGCCTCAACTGTATCCCCTCTATTCATTGGGCCAACTCCAGGTGGTGTTCCAGTTGCAATGACATCACCTGGTTCAAGAGGCATTATTTCAGATATAAATTCCAATAACTCATAGCAATTAAATATCATGTTCTTCGTTGATGAATTTTGTTTTGTAGTTCCATTCAACTTAAGCGATATTGGGAGGTCAAAGGGGTCAATATTTGTATCAATCAGAGGCCCTATCGGAGCAAATGTATCGTAAGATTTCGCCCTTGTCCATTGTATGTCCTTCCTCTGTAGGTCTCTTGCTGTGACATCATTAAAGACTGTGTAACCCAGGATATAATCTCCTGCTTCATCTTTTTCAACATTCTTTGCTCTTCTGCCTATGACTATCCCTAGCTCAACTTCGTAATCAACTTGATTTGAAATTTCGGGGTAGATTATAGGATCTTCAGGCCCGATGACAGTGCTTGCAGGTTTTATAAACATGATGGGATTTTTAGGAATTTCCATTTTAAGCTCCTTTGCATGATCAACATAATTCAGGCCAATCGCCACGATCTTTGAAGGCAACGTTGGAGCGAGTAACTTGACTGAACTTAAATCGACCTCATTTTCAGTTATTTCAAATCCTGAAAAGAAATCCCCTTTGATTTTATTTATCACGTCGTTCTCTAGAATCCCTTGTTCGATCTTATCTTTGTAGTTGTACCTTAGGAGCTTCATTATCCCACCTTTTTATCTAACAATTGCAAACACGTCACTCAGTATTGCGGCGGCTGTCTCTATCTGACCTGCGCCTCTTCCCATTACAGTTATGTCTTTGGAGAGATCTGTTTCAAACACAGCTACATTCAAAGTTCCTGTAACTGCAAGAGGAGAGTTTAGAGGAACTGGTGTTGGCTCAACCTTTGCGCCCTTTTCTGTAACCTCTACCAGTAATTTTATGATATTCTCCTTCTTCTTTGCCTCTAAAACATCGTCCATCGTTATGTCTGTGATTCCCTTGACTTTAACATCACTTAAAGTCATTGATTTCCCCATTAAAGCGTTTGAAAGTATTGTTGCTTTGCATGCTGCATCCCAACCTTCAATATCTTGGGCAGGGTTTGCTTCGGCATAGCCTTTCTCCTGGGCTTCTTTTAATGCGTCCCCGAATTTTTTACCTTCAAATGCCATGTTGGAAAGAATATAATTTGTGGTACCGTTTAATATACCTTTTACGGAAATAATCTCATTTCCTTTTAATGCTTCTTGGGCAAGATTTAAGACAGGCATTGTGCCCCCAACAGTTGCTTCATACCTCAATTCCTTTCCACTTTTCTCTTTGGCCTTGATTACTTTATCATAGTGAAGCGCTAAAGGTCCTTTGTTTGAAGTAACAACATGCATCCCTCTGTCAAAAGCTTTCAAGACATGATTCAATCCCGGTTGGGCATCTTTGATATTTGTCGGTGTAACTTCAACGATAATATCGGCATCCATATTTTCTACTGCCTGTTCCCCGTTCCATTTTTTATCCTTTGAAGGGTCAGGGTAATTTATCATAAGTGATCTTTCTTTATTATGATCCATCAACTTAGCAAGATCAATTCCATTTTCATCATAAATTGAGTTAAGCATGTCAGCAACGCATACAATCCGGACATCAACACCATACTTCTTTTTGTATTGTTCTGCTCTGTCTCTTACTACTTTGCATACTCCTTTACCAACTATACCAAACCCAACGACTCCCAAACGTACTTTCTTCATAATGAACAGTCCTCTTAAATATAATGAATATTTTATTTTTATTCTTTATTTAAGAGTTTCGGGAAATTGTAATTTTATTATTTTAATCAGAAAAATAATAATACCGAAACCTTTTTAAAAAGGCTTAAGAAAGGAAGGTAAAGCCATATTTTAGAGGGTGAATAAGATTTGGAGCTACCTTTTTGTGAGATTTGTTTGAAGACCGGAATGCTCTGCCCAGGTTGTACTGCAAAGATTAAAGATGGCGAACTTAATGACAACGACCTCGAAATAGCTAAAGAACTTTACAGGCTTTCTCAAGAAAATAAAGGGCTAAAAGATGTTAAGTTCAAGAGGAGTATTAAGGTTGGCAATCTAATAATCATACTCATAGAAGCAGGAGAGATAGGAAGTATTATTGGTAAAGGTGGCAATGTAATAAGAGGATTAAGTAAAAAATTAAATAAAAAGATAAGGGTTATTGAAGAAAGCAAAGATATTAAAAAAGTTGCTTCTGACCTTATATATCCAGCAAAAGTTTATGGGATAAACATTGTTTACATGCCTGATGGTACAATAATTAAAAGACTCAGATTAGGAAAAGAATTTGAGAGAAAACTTCCTATTGCAACAAAAAGTATAAAAGAAGTACTTTTGTTGATCACGGGCGAGGATGTTGATATTGTATTTGAATAATTTTTCTAATAATTTCTTTTTATTATAAAATCGCAAAGTTCAGTTAGAAATATTTTTGATTCTTCTTTCATGTTTTGGTCTATAGACCCTTTGGCTGCATTGATTAATTGAGATTCTTTTTCGATACAATAATCCAAAGAGCCACAGCTTTTCATTATGTCCTTTATTTCGGCTATATCCTCAGATGATGCGTTCCTATTCCCTAAAATAGCTTTGACTTTCTTCAGTTGAGTATCATCTGCCAGTTCAAGTGTTTTTATAACTAATAAAGTATTTTTTCCTTCTTTGATATCGCTGTCGACTGGTTTTCCAGTTGTATCTTCTTCTCCAAAGACGCCAAGTATGTCATCATGTACCTGAAATGCTCTTGAAAGATTAAAAGAATAGTTATCTAAAGAATATACGTCTGCCTTTTCAGTAAAAAGAAGGCCAATCCTTAAAGGATACTTGAAGAGAATTCCTGTCTTATGGTCTATCATCTCAAAGTATTTATCTTCGTTTCCGCCATTTTGTTCCATTAGGATATCCAATAGTTGGCCCTCGTTAAGTATTTTGTACATCTCCCTCTGCATTATCATTGCCTTGGTCACAATTTTATCATCAAATCCGCTTGCCCTTATCGCCTTTCCACTTAAAGCGTAAAGTATATTGGATCCTAAAACTGAGAGAGCGTAAGAATATCTTGAGATTGATCTTTGGATCATAAGCAGTTGCGAAAGCCCGTCCTTTTTGATCCAGTTACCACCGTCGTAGTAGGGATTAATATCGAATCTTGTGGACTTCAAAAATTTGTCTGCATATATTGCATTAAAAGTTTTTTCACCGTGCCTTATAACATCCTCATCCATAGCATCGTCAAGTATAAGTGAAGAAGAATGAAGGAGCTCAAATGCTATTGAGGCTCTTAAAATTTCATTGTTATACTCTGAATACCCACAATAAGCCATAATGCACATTATAGGCCTAAGCCTTTTTCCACCAAGGAGTGTGTGGTGCCTTATGTCTTTATAGAAATCACGAAGGGTATCATTTTCAACTGATTTTAGTTCAATTTCAAAAAAGTTCTTAATCTCATCTTCTATCTCTTTTTTGAGCTCAGCTGTGGCCTTAATAAAGTCCATTGTTGCACCTTTAATGAATTTTTTAGCTTTAGTTTAAATAAGTTTTGAAGATATCTTTTAAAGCCTGATAAATTAGTTACAGTAGATGTCAATAAAGATAACTGATGCTACCTCCAGTTACACCAGAAAACTACCAAAAGGTTGTAAATTATGCATTAAAGGTAAAAAATCTGTTCTTTTTGTTACTGGGATTTGCCATGTGAACTGTTATTATTGCCCTGTTTCAAATGAGAAAAAAGACAAGGATATCTCCTATATCAATGAGCGAAAGATTGAAAAAAAAGAAGATATATTAGATGAGATAAAGGCTTGTGATTCAAAAGGTGTTAGTTTTACTGGCGGAGACCCCTTACTAAAAATTGATAAATGTCTTGAATATGCTAAACTAATCAAGGAAGATGATAATAAACACCATATCCACCTGTATACAGGGAGCACCGATAAAATATCTAAAGGATTAGAAAAATTAGAAGGCTATATTGATGAAGTTAGATTCCATGTGAAAAACGAAGAAGAAGTGTACAGCCTAAAAAATATCCTCGATATGAACTTTGATTTTGGGATTGAGATCCCAGCTATCCCAGGGGATTTTGGAAAGATGTGCTCAATAATTGAATCGGCGTCAGCTGCTGGAATTTCATTTGTTAATATGAATGAATTTGAATACACAGAAACAAATTGGGATAATCTTTCTAAAAGAGGATTTGATTTCGATAGTGACACTAGTATGGTGAAAGGCAGCAAAAACCTATCGCTCAAACTATTAGAAAAGTACGAAGATCTTCCGGTATCAATTCATTTCTGCCCCTCTGTGTTAAAAGATGCGATCCAACTGCGAAGAAGATGGGAGCGCAGAGCAAAGCACACAAAAAAATACTATGAAGAGATTGAGGACTGCCTCATTGTAAAGGGCGAGCTATCAGGAGACATTAGAGAGATAGTTAATTATCTTAATGATGCACTTAATATTTCAAAAAAAATGTATGAAGTCCATGGAGACAAGGTATTTACTCACTGGGCGGTAGCAGAAGAAATATCTGAAAATAAAGAATTATCAAAGAAAATTAAATCAGCAATAGTTAAAGAATACCCAATATACAAAAGAGTCGTATCTGAGTACATCCCACTTTAGTAATCATTTTTAGGTATACTTGAGGATTTAGGCGATTTGGTTTTTCTGGCTAAAGTCCCAACTAGTACCCCAAGTTCCATTGTAACTGCACTGAGCAGCACTCCAAATACTATATACATGGAAGGAGAGATACTTGATTTTGTTGATTCGATTGAAGATTTAGCCAATTTTATCCTAGCTTCAATTTCATTTACTTTGCCTGTTAATCCAAGCTCTTGATATGTCTCTTTTGCTTTTTCATACTCCCCAAGAGCCATTGAATAGTTTTTCTTATTAAAGTACTCGTTTCCTTGCGCATAATATTTTTCTGCGTCTTTTATAATGGCTGAATCTTTTATTGCGAATGAGATAGATTCAGTTGTAGCCTTCTTATTTCCGTAAGGGTCGAAATACTCAACTATTACATCAGTCTTGTAGCTTCCAGAAGAAGCATCGCCTTTAGCAGCTATATTAAGTGTGACATTTCTTGATTCCTGTGACCGCATTAGCCCGATTGAATTTACATCTAAAGATGTGGTAAAATTATTATTTGTGGGAACGCTTAGCTTGATATTATTGCCGTAACCAAGACCATAGTTTGATACCTTAAATGGAATGCTAATGTTCTGACCTTGGAAAACTTCTTTAGAGTAAGAGGATAACTCTATCTTAAGTGCGGGGAATTCTTTAATAACTTTGAACTCAATTTCTTTCATAAGTAAATAAGGCTTACATCCCTGTCTGCAGTTTCCGATTTCACCCCTAATTCTCAAGGGGATTTTGTAAGTTCCAGCGTCCGCATTTTCAGTAATTTCAATTGATAACCTGAGATCTACTGTATCCTGGACATTAATACTATGGTCCTCATCACCGGGCACGAATAGCTTATCGCCGTCTATTATTTTGATATAATTCTTAATCTCCGGAGGGATATCGCTTGGGTCTATAACTGCCTTCAAATCCCAAAGCATTTCAGAGGTGGTATTATGTAAATTAACATCAATATAGATTAGTTTACCGGGTTCAGTTTCTTTGGGATAGGTTAATTCTACCTTTGGATCACCGTCCGCTGCTCCATATAAAGGTAGCAAAAATAGAAAAATAAGCAATAATGGTAGGGCTTTCTTCATCATGAACGATAGTATATAATAAGTCTTTTAAGCGTTACCCTGAATACATTTATAATGAACAGGAGCTTTTTGTCAATTTTTACGTGCTTAATGCTTATATGCTCGATAAATTTCGCTCTTGGGGCAGATGAAAAGAAAGAAGTAACGATAATGATACATCTTTATGAAAAAGAGGGCGAAGCTTATACTATAGCAGGAAGTATATATAACTACGATATAAGGCTCGTCGATACTGATGTTTGTGATAAAGATCTATATGTGTCTTCTTGTATTAATACTATTGAACTTAACATAGTACAAAAAAATAAATATACAAATGAGGTCATAAAGACTGTGGTAGTGCCTGATATTGTCAAATTAAGAGACTACCCTACAGATATTGATTTTAAAGATATAAAATTTGAGGGCATCTATGTATTTACGATATACTTTGATCAGGGTGCCGCAAACTTCAAAATAAACTATACACTGAAAGATGTCCTTAGAAGTATGAATCTTGTTTACTCTGGAGAAATGGGCGAAGATCCGTTTTTACTATATTTTGGTGAGAGTGACAAAATATATTCTATGAACATTAATAGAAGCGATAATAGACTTATTGTAAACGTTAGAAATAATCAGGATTCAAAAACTCTATATGGGAAATCTGATGATATCATCCCGTTTGATTCTATCATGGTAAAGGTTCTAAATCAGAATGATACGGGAATAAAATTCGTAGTGTATTCCAGCTCAAATATTAAATCATTGACTAAATCAGAGACATCTTTAAGAAAAGGAGAAACCAGTAATATTGGTGGGATGGATTTTAAGATTACTGATGCTGCTGCTCTGTCTGCTACAATAAATGCAGAGAATCAAGATTATGTAATCAAAAAACGTTCTTTGAAAAGTATAAGCAATTATATCTTTGAAGTAACAGATATAGTAGGGGGCGATAATGTCAAATTAAGCATTTACCACCCTCCTTCTGTAACTCTTGTAGGTTACAGCCCAATTGTTACACTTACAGTGACAAAAAAACTCGAATCTGAAGAAGGGGATATTTTTGAAATACCTTTTACATTAGCAAATACAGGCAGGGCGAATGCAAATAATGTAAAAGTAAATTTACAAAGCTCGATTGCAAATGTAATTGATGGAACATGGAGCGGGGTGCTAAATGTGGGTGAAACTAAAGAACTTAAATTTAAGGCAAGTTATAATGAAGCAGGAGATTATAATCTTATTTTTAATGTAGACACAGGCCAATCTTCTGAAGAGTTTCGGGAAAAGGTGAGCATTAAATCCAAAGTAACTGCTGTTTTAAAAGAAGGCCCCATGAAATCTCTAATTTTTATCACAAAGGAGTACATATTGACTCAAAATAGAATAAAATTGGCCCGGGATTCAATTAATATTTTATTTTATATTGGAATTTTACTTTCAAGTGCAATAATATTGAATTCAGCAAGACAAAGGCTGCCAAATTTAGAATCCCCTAAGGAAAAACCAAAGAGAAAAGTTCCGAAAAGAAAAGCTGAATCCATTAGATCAAGAGATAATAATGTGCCAATAAGTCAAGAGAGATTGAGAGTTTCAAAAGAAAGAAGGGATCAAGGTATTAAAAGAGAAAGTATAAAAAAGAGAGAAAAATAATTATTTTCTTCTTCTTAAGGTAAGATAGATATACCCTAGTAAAGTTCCACCGATTATTCCAACTTCTTCAAATGGAACGTTCTTAGTTTCACTTTTTGGTTGTTCTTCAGGTGGTTTGTCTATAACTGTCTTGTTTTCTTCTTCTGGGATTTCAATTATTTCTTTCTCTTGGAGCAATAAGTATATCTTATTATCATTGGAACCAACTATTATGTCTTGCTTGCCATCTTTATTAATATCTTCAATATAGAAAGTTTCAATCCATCCTTGGGTTTGGAATTTATATTCAATGTTTCCCGTGTTATAATCAATTACATACAAATTATTGTCTTTACAACTGGCAATTAAATAATTCGTATTTTCCTCCTTCATCACTTCTATTTTAAAGATTCGATCAGGCAAATCAAATCTTTTAAGAAATACCCCTTTTGAGTCAAGAACTATAATTTCTCCTTTATTTCCGGCAATAATTACTTCATCTCTTGCATCGTTATTTATATCAAAAAGTGTTGATGCGCTAGATTCAGTTTCAGTTCTAAATTCCCACATTGGTCCTAAGTTCCTGTTTAAAGAGTAGACAACCGTTCCTTTCCATGTTTGAGAATCTTCCCTAAACCAACGGGATACGTGAATCATATTGTTGTATCGGTCAAGGTACAGTTCTCTTAGAATATGTTTTGTATAGTAAGATTTAGTAAGCTTTCCAGAGCCATCAAGGATTAAAGTATTATCCCAAGATACAATCAGGATCTCATTTATACCGTCCTCATTTAGATCAACGATAAGTGTTCTAAAGTTATACCCCCTAGTCTTGTAATCCCAAAGTAGGTTAAGCCCCTCATCAAAAAAATAGATATTGCCATCGTCAGCACCAACAAGAGTTTCATATGTCTCATTTGAATCAACATCCCCTATATCTACATCTAGCACTGAGCCCAAAATTGGCATTACGACAATTTCATTTCCTTCCGAATCAAGGAAGTAAACTAATGCATTGTATATCTCTTTTTGGGAAACAACTCTATTTTCTGTCCCCAAGATAATCTCGTTTCCTGGGGAGTCATAAATATCCATGACCTTCACCATTGAAAAAGAGTTATTTGAATCTAGAGTCCATTTAATAGTTCCCTTATCATCAAGGCAGAGAAATTTCTTACCGGCGGTATAAGCAAGGATCTCATAATTTCCATCGCCATCTAGATCATTTGCCATTACTTGTAATATATCAAATTCATCTTTGTGTATTGTATTACTTTCAAACTCTAAAGACATTGCCGAGGATATCGTTCCCATAGAGAATAGTAAAATCATTAATATAGTTATAATTTTAAATTTCATATGATCACGAAATAGATTATTTTTTCTTTTATTTAAAACTATTCGTAAATAGGGCTGTAAAAATATTATTAAAAATATATAAACTCTATGTTTTAGATAAATATCCAAAACTATTTAAGGATTGTTTTTAGAAGAAGTTCAGGTGTTACTATGCCCCAAGATAAGGAACATAAATTAATCCTATTTTTTGAAGAGATAGATATCGATGATATTCCTTTTGTAGGCGGTAAAAATGCATCTCTTGGTGAGATGATAAGGAACTTGAAAGGTAAGGGTATTAAAATCCCCGAAGGATTTGCTATTACGTCTTATGCTTATGATTACTTCCTTAAGAACGCCGGAATAGAAAAAAAAATAAAAGAGATTCTAAAGGACCTTGATACAAATATCTATGAGAATCTTGCAACGAGGGGAGAAAAAATTAGAAATGCCTTAATTGAAGCAGAATTCCCTGATGAGTTAAAGAAAGAGATAATTAAGGCTTATGGAAAATTAGAAGATATTTATGGAAAAAATGTCGATGTTGCTGTGAGATCATCCGCAACTGCTGAAGACCTTCCTGATGCTTCGTTTGCAGGCCAACAAGAAACTTTCCTTAACATTACCGGCCCAGACGCCTTGATTTTATCATGTAAGAAGTGTTTTGCATCCCTCTTTACTAATAGAGCGATATCATACAGGCACGATAAAGGCTTTGACCATTTCTCGGTTAAACTCTCAATAGGCGTTCAGAAGATGGCAAGGAGTGACACAGGTTCAAGCGGAGTTATATTTACAATTGATACAGAATCCGGTTTCAAAGATGTAGTTTTAGTTACTTCGATTTTTGGTCTTGGTGAAAATATTGTCCAGGGTATCGTAAATCCCGATGAATTTTATGTCTTTAAACCCACTCTAAAGAAAGGTTACAAATCGATAATTAATAAAAAACTTGGCGCAAAGCAGAGGAGAATGATTTATTCTGACAATCCAAATGAGGGTACAAAAAATATTAGGGTGGATGAAAAAGAAAGAAATAAATTCTCAATTTCTGATGAAGATGTTCTAAAGCTTGCCAGATGGGCAGTGATTATAGAGGATCACTATTCTTCTAAAAAAGGTAAGGACACACCTATGGATATTGAATGGGCAAAGGATGGAAATACAGGTGAACTCTACATTCTACAGGCAAGACCTGAAACAGTTCATTCCCAAAGAGATTTTAACACCATAAAGACATACATCCTGAAAGAAAAGGGGAAGAAACTTGTGACCGGGCAGGCCGTTGGAGACCTTATCGGACAGGGAATGGTGCACATCATAAGAACCCCCAAGGAGATTTCTCTTTTCAGAGAAGGGGAGGTCCTCGTAACAGAGATGACAGACCCAGATTGGGAACCTGTAATGAAAAAAGCAAGCGCTATTGTGACAAATAGAGGAGGTAGAACCTGTCACGCAGCTATAGTATCACGTGAGCTTGGGATACCATGTATCGTTGGAACTGATAACTCCACCGAAGTTTTGTCTGATGGTCAGAAAGTTACGGTAAGCTGCGCGGAAGGTGAAGTTGGGGCAGTTTATGACGGCTTGCTAAAGTATGAAATAGAAGAAATTGACATACAGAAACTACCCGAAACTAGAACTAAAATAATGATGAACGTCGGAATACCCGAAAAAGCATTCTATCAATCACAGATCCCAAACGATGGCGTTGGATTAGCGCGAGAAGAGTTTATTATTAATTCCTACATAGGGATCCACCCAATGGCCCTTGTTAACTTTGAAGAGCTAAGTGAAAAATCAAGATATGATATACACGTTGCAGAAGCCCTAAAACAGATAGAAGATAAAACAGGAGGATATAAGGAAAAGACTCATTTCTATATTGACAAGCTTACATATGGCATATCAATGATTGGAGCGGCATTTTATCCTAAAGACGTCATTCTTCGTCTAAGCGACTTCAAATCAAATGAATATGAGAATCTCATAGGTGGGAAATTCTATGAGCCCAAGGAAAACAATCCAATGATTGGTTGGAGAGGTGCCTCTAGGTACTACGACGAAAACTTCAAGCAGGCTTTTGCCCTGGAATGTGAGGCCATTAAGAGGGCCAGAGAAGAGATTGGACTAAATAACATCAAGATAATGGTTCCATTTTGCAGAACGCCTGCTGAAGGAAGAAAAGTCATAAACACTTTGAAGGAGTTTGGACTTGTGCAACGTGAAAATGGTCTTGAGATTTATGTCATGTGTGAAATCCCATCTAATGTACTTGCTGCAGACGAATTCTGTGGGATATTTGATGGATTCTCAATTGGTTCAAATGATCTGACCCAGCTTGCTCTTGGCCTTGATAGGGATTCAGAGCTTGTTTCAAGCATATATGATGAAAGGAACATTGCAGTCAAAAGACTGATTAAAAAGGCTATAGAAGTTGTAAAATCGAAGCATAAGAAGATTGGTATATGCGGCCAGGCACCATCAGATTTCCCAGAATTTGCATCCTTCCTAGTTGAAAGTGGCATAGATTCAATAAGCTTAAATCCTGACACCGTCATAAAAACTAGACTAAACGTTTGGGAAAAAGAAAAAGAGATGGGGTTCATATAATTAATGTTTGAATCACTAATTTCATCTGTTGTTTTAGGGATAACAGCCGGTTTATGCCCATTGAATCTCTTTTTTATTATCCCTATTTTTCCAAAAATATTGGGTGAACGGGCACTACTAAACGCAATTTTATTTTCCTTTGGAGTTTTTACAGTATTTTTGCCCCTTGGACTACTCGGTAATTTTGGAGTTTCTTCTATTTTTAATTCAGATGCTAAATTAGGGTTTCTTCTAGGGGCCGTAATATCGATAGTTATAGGATTGATTTTACTGAGGATAATAAAAATAAGTTACATCTTATCTGTAAAAAAGGAGAGGAATTTTTACGGCTCAACTCCTTATACGTATGGGATTTCATACGGCCTAATAACTATAGCAAGGGCCGCCCCTCTTTTGATATCCCTTATATCAATAGTTTCTTTAGAAAAGAATATTTTTATCACCTCAATCTCACTCTTTATTTATTCTTTTTTAGTAGGTGCCCCCCTTATTATTATCTCTTCATTTTTTGGCCTAAAGAGAGTAGAAGATTTTGTTAAAAAATATTCAAAATCTTTAGACAGAATAAGTGGGATAATGCTTGTCCTAATTGGTGCGTATTATCTATATTTATTTTTTTATAGCTAAAGATCAATATTCTTATGAATATACATTAGTTTAATATAATAGATATTATAGAACAATTTTTATAATTTGTTTTGATTTTTAGTATTATGTTCTAATATAATAGTTAAACTTAAATAGGGGTATATCAAACTTCAATAGCCGATGCAAGGTGATACCATTGAACGTTTCAGAAAGATCGTCAACGATAAGTTATGCAATTCGAGACGTAGTTGAATATGCAAGAAAACTTGAATATAAAGGGGACAATATACTAAAACTAAATATAGGAGACCCTTTGAAGTTTGACTTTAAAACTCCAGAGCCCATGGTGGATGCCATCATCAATGCAACTAGGGGTATTTTTAATGGTTACGAAGATTCTCTAGGCAATACAGAATTAAGAAGAATCGTCGCAGAAAGAGAATCTAAAAATAATGGAAAAATATACTTAGAAGATGTTGTTATAACGTCAGGTGTTACTGAAGGCGTCAATTTAGTCTTTGGAGCGACTCTTGAGCCCGGGGACGAAGTTTTAGTTCCAGGGCCAGGATACCCAACTTACACCGCCTATGCAACTTTTTTTGGTGCAACTCCAGTTCCTTATAGAACTATTGAAAAGGACGGGTGGGATATTGATGTTCAAGACCTCAAATCAAAGATAACTGAAAGGACAAAATGTATAGTTATAATTAATCCAAACAACCCCACTGGTGCCATTTATCCTAAAAAAACCCTAAAAGAGGTACTGGATATTGCAATAGAACATGATGTCTTTATTATTTCTGATGAGATATATGATAGGATCGCCTTTGATGATTCCTTTGTAAGTCCAGCTTCCATGACTGATGAGGTGCCCATAATCACATTCAACGGCATTTCAAAGATTTATCTTGCACCTGGGTGGAGAGTTGGATATATGGCATTCTATAATTGGGATACCTTGTTTGATATAAAAGAGGGGATAATGAAGGAACTTCGTGCAAGGATTTCTGCAAATTCTATATGTCAGATAGGTGCTATTGAAGCCTATAAAGGTAGTGAAAAATACGTAGTAGAAATGATTTCAAAGTTAAAGCAGAGGAGCGAATTTGCATACAAAAGGCTAAATGAAATCCCTGGGATAACAACAACAAAGCCAATGGGCGGCCTTTACATATTTCCAAAAGTTGAATTGGAAAACAGATGGAAGGACGACAAAGAATTTGTGTATGAATTTTTGAAGATGAAAAAAGTTCTTTTAGTGCACGGTAGTGGATTTTGCCCCATTTATGGAAAGGATCATTTCAGGTCAGTTTTTCTGCCTCCAATCGACACCATGGAAGATGCCTTTTCAAGGCTTGAAGATTTTATGAAAACAAAAAAATGATTTTTTAGAGATAATCATTTATATTTTAAAATTCTAATATACAATATGAGGGCTACGGACCCACAAATTCTTGATGCCATTAAGAAAGTTCTGAGAGAGGACATAGTAATTCGCTCACAGAGTGAACTTTTTGAAAAGGTAAGAAAAAAACTATCCGATAAAGAAGAGGTCCAGATTACGGCAGAGCGGATAAGAAGAGTTGCCAAAAAATACGGCGTAAAAGTTCAGGTTCACTCTAGAAAAGGCAAGGATATAAAGAACTGTCCTTTTTGTGGAAAAGAACTACAAGACATACTCTCTAAAGACCTTTTTGGGAGATCAACGACAATTGGCAAAATTTGTAAAGTTTGCAAATTTGAAATTGGGCTAGGTAGAAGCCCTGCAAGATACATATTCAGAAGGTAGAGTTATATTCTGAAAAATCTTCTTTTTTGGACATTTTCTTTGATTAGTGCTTCTGCCACAACTTTTAGGAGACCGATAATCATTGGCCCATAAAGAAGCCCTAATGGACCAAACACATACAATCCCCCTAACACCCCTATGACAACTATGAAAGGATGAAGTTGAGGCTCATGTTTACAAAACTTTGGGTATATACAATAATTGTATAAAATTTCCAGTATCACGCCTCCATAGGCTAGTAGTAGAACCCCTTTGAGATAATTGCCGAGGAATAAATGATAGACCCCAAGAGGGATGAAAATAGTCCATGATCCTACTATGGGGAGGAATGATGCAAGCCCTACTAAAAGGCCTAGTAAAAAAGAGTATTGGACACCCAAAACAGCAAAACCAACAATAGAAAGCAGCCCGGTGATAAATGCGCTCATTATGTTTCCATATATCAGTTCATCCATTATCATCTTAATAGGTTGAAGTATCTCGTGTAGATCTTTATAGTAAGGAGAGGGAAGTGCTTTACTAATAAAATCCTCAATTGAGGCTCGTTTAGATAGGAAGTAGTAAAGAGAGAGCATAAGTATTAATATATTTAGCAAAGTCATAGGAAGTTGGTCCATTATTTTTGAAAATAGGATTGTTATATCTATAATCTGTGGTAAAAATTCTAAAAACAGTTTATTGATCGGGGATTCGGGTATATACAACCCAAAAAGTTTTAGTATGGTTAGATAAGAGTGAGTCCTGAATATTTCGATCAGTGTGTCAAGCTCATTGAGTGCTTTTAAAAATGCATATAGCAATATGATTAGAATTGGAGTTGAAACAAAAAGAGTTGTAAATGCTGCTGAGAGATTATTTCTTTTTATTTTTTCAAATATTTTATTGTAAACAGGAAGGAATGTATAAGCAAAAACAAACCCTCCTATCAATCCAGGGATGATTGGATAGACTAGATATATTCCCATAAAGAGTATTATTGCAGAAATTAGAACATTAATATATGTGATTTTGTTCATTAAGAAATAAAATCATACAGATATATTTAAAGTTATCATATTAATTTTTTAAATAAATATAAATAAAAATTTAAGTATCAATTAGTTGGACATTCTTCTTCCCAAGGTCTGATGCACTTTTTGAGACCCTCGCACCATTGGTAGCCGGATGCAACAAGACACCCATGCTCGTCAACATCACCACCAATGGTGCATGATTCTTCCCATGTTCTAATGCACTTGTTTTTGGCCTCGCACCATGTGTAGCCTGCTGATTCTTTGCATCCGTGCTCGTCAACGTCTCCTCCGATACTGCATGTTTCTTCAAAGGGTCTGTAGCATTTCTGAGTGTATTCGCACCACTGGTATCCTGCCGCTATTAGGCATCCGTGAGCATCTCTGTCTCCCCCAAT
>JBAYOH010000008.1:0-48712 GCA_041678455.1 Methanofastidiosum sp. | reverse complement strand
TGGAAAAATATCTTTGAAGAATCAAAATCTTTTGATATAGAAAGAACAACAATTAGCGTTAAATCAAAACTAGCAACACAAACTAGTTTACCAAGTGTTCCTCAATCTATAACTCAAACAATACAAGATATTAAATCTTCGCCTTATGCACCTTTTATTTTAATTGCAATAATTGTATTGCTTTTGTCAATAGTTGGGTACTCAGTATACAAATCTATGAGATCAAAAGGGCCATCTTCAACTAAACTTTCGATGCAAAAAGATGGAACCCCGCCAACTGGGCTAGAAACAGTCAAAAAAGAAAAAATAAAATCCAAGAAAGGATTTAAATTATTTTCAAAACAAAAAGAAAAAGTAGTTAAATCTGATCGAAAGACGCCCGTAACTTTCGAAGCTCAAGTTAAATCATTAGTTAAAGAACCAAAAAAAGAGAAGAAAAGTTTTGGGCTATTTACTAAAAAGGAAAAAACACCCCCCAAAGAAAGATTTCCAGTGCCGGTATCTCCAAATCTTGAAGCTGAAAATAAATTTAAAGAATTTGTAACACGTGATGAGGGCGAGAATATTTTAACAAAAGATCGGATTGACCAAGAGCTACTTGGTAAAAGAGTCGCACCTCCGGCGATAAAACAAAAACAAAAGAATAAATTCTCACTATTTTCAAAGAAAAAAGAAGGAATACCTCAAGAAAAAAAGTCTTTTTCACTGGATCATTTATATCAATCACAGGAAGATAAAGAAATCAAGAAGGAACGGTTAAGAAAAGAAATAGAATCTGTAAATATTTTAGAGGAAGATCTACCTTTATTAAAAGATAAATTTCATAATAATAATGGAAAAGCAGAAGCGGAATATACACCACTATTCAATCCGATAATGGAAGATGGCACTGAACTAGAGTCTTTAGACGTAGAATTTAGGCCTCCTGGAGAAATAAGAAAAGAGCCTGAGGAACTTAAATTGACCTTACAAGATAAAGATAAAATAGAATCCATTGATTCGTTTGAAATAGACTCTTTGAGGTCTGAAATTTCTAAGACGCTGGAGGAGATAGAAAAAAGACAAGAAAATATTTCTAGAGAAGAGAGGCAAATTAATGTTCAACATAATATTGAACAAGAATCTTCTCGTATAGATCTAATGAGTAGAAAAGAACTCGATGAATTCCAGATTAAAATCTTAAATGAACTCGATGATCTTGAAATTAAGAAACATGTTGATTTTGAAGAAGGACAGTTGAAAGAGATAAAAGGAAGAGTAATTCCTAAGAATGTTGATTTGGATCTTCCCCCCGCTGTAGAAAATGCATACAAAGAGTTTAGACAAAAGAAGAATAATGGGGAACCAGAGAATCCATTTAAAGATGAGGGTAAGGGATCAAGTAAAAAGGGTAGTTCTTGGACAAACAGCTTTAAACATAACAATACTTCACCAGAAATACCTTCTTCAATTAAGGAATTACTAGAAAAAAGACCTTCTAGTTCAAATGACACCTATACTTCAATACCAGATCCAAAAGAACTTATTAAAGGGAAGAAAGAAACCAATACTCGCTTCTTTTCTAACAATCCAACATCAATTCCAGATCCAAAAGAAGTAATAAAAGGTAAGAAGAAAAATCAAATATGAGCGACATCCTGATTAATTCATACGAAAATCTTTTATAACTATTTTGATGAACTTATACGTGTTTTAATGTCCCGCTTTGTATCCCAGAATATTACAAATATTAAACCAGTAATTGAATCAATATCTGAGCTGACTGGTGAATGCTTATTTACAATAAACAAAGAAGGGATATATATTGAAGGGACAGATCCTTCTCTTATATCTAAAGTAGAATTTTTGATACCTGCTAAAACCTTTAATACATTTGAAATAGATGCTGAAGAATCAGTCGGAGTTAATATAGATTCTTTTGCCAAGATATGTAGAAGGGCTTACCAAAACGAATCAATGAGTATCGATATCAATTCGAAAGCCGGTAAAGTAGGGCTTATTTTGGAAAGTGATTTTAAAAGAAATTTTGAATTTACTTTACTTTCAACTACTAATTTTAGCATCCCCCAACTAAATCCTAAATATTCAACTTTCATTGAAATTGATAGTAAAATTTTTAGAGACATTATCAAAGATATGGCCGTTATAGGAGGAACAATTCTTTTTTCAATCCATAAAAACAATATTTCTATTTCCTCAGAGGATTATACTTCGAAAGCATTGGCTGAAATCTCTTCAGAATCGAAATCCATAAAAAAATTTGAAGCGAAAACTGTTCAACGTTCAAAATATAATCTTAATTATATTCTAAGTTTCTTAAATGCATTTGCCGTTTCAGATTATCTTAAAATATCCGTCGGGGGATCAAAACTTCCCTTAAAACTTGAATACCCGATAGGCGAAGAAGGTCGATTTACGCTATATCTTGCTCCAATGGAGATATAGATGAAACTTTTATTTTTCCTTTCAGGGAGTAGTACTCCATTTGCCAAAGAGGAAGTTATTTCTTTGCTAAATTCTTATAGGATAAAATATGAAATAATCTTTAGTGAAGGGCAATTGCTAATAATTAAAACCAGTAATATTATAATTGATTTTATTTTTCGGTTAGGTCTGACTCATTTTGTATTGGATATTATTTCTGATTCAGTTATCGATGAAAAAATAGATAAAACTCTTTCAGAGATCCAATGGGATTTTCAACTTAACTTTGATAGAACTTTTAAAGTCAGAGTCAAGAATAAAGAGAACAGAGAATATAATAATTTAGAACTTCTCATTGCAAAGTCTATATCCAAATATTTTGAAAATAATATAAAAGCAGACTTAACAAACCCGATGGACGAAATAATCGGTTTGGTGTTTAAAAATGAATTATATATTGGGAAAAAAATATTTGAAAGAAACAAGAAGGATTTCAACAAAAGAAAACCACAATTAAGGCCATTTTTTTCACCTACTTCAATTGATCCACGTATTGCAAGAGCAATGATTAATATTTCGCAAGCTCAAAAAGAAATATTAGATCCTTTTACAGGAACAGGGGGGATTTTAATTGAAGCAGGCCTCATAGGGCTTGATATATATGGCCTTGATATCGAGGAAAAAAGCGTAATAGGGACAAAAATGAATCTTCTAAATTACGGAATAAAAAACTTTGACATTAGATCAGGAGACGCAAGAAAAATATCTGAGATATTTGAAAGAAACTTTGAATCTATAGTTACTGATGCGCCATACGGTCGTTCCACTAAAATAGATAAAGATAAGGAAAAGATGTATAGGGATTGCTTTTTTTCAATACTAGAATCATTCAATAAACGATGTGTAATTGGATTAGATAAAGAATATCCATTTGACGAAATAGGATTTTGCATTGAGAACATCTATAGCTTTAGAGTTCATAAAAGTCTTACTAGATATCTCCATGTTTTGTCAAGGCGGTAATTAATTCAGTTATTCTTCGGGTGTCCAAACCAATAATTATCATCATGATTTTAATATTAGTGTTTCTTTTTTATATCCGTATTGCTAATCAATAATTATGTTAAGACTTTTCAAAACTGTGTATTTTGAAATTGATTAATGTAACTAAATTTAAAATAAAAAAAATATTAAACAATAGGTAATTTATTCATTCTCAGGTTCTTTAGCCGAGATCATCCTTTCTTTTATATCCTCAGGATCGCCTATGAAGGCCACTTTTCCATCTTTCAGGAAACATGCCCTATCGCAAACATCCACGATAAAATCAGAGTCATGAGTGACGATTAAAAACGTTTCACCCAAAACTTCCCTTGCTTTTCTAATAGATTTTGCAACTATTTTTCTTGTGAATGGGTCCATCGTACCCGTGGGCTCATCAAGAATCACTATTCTTGGTTCTTTGATTAATACTTGGGCAAGTGCAATTCTGTGCTTTTCACCAACAGACAAGGCATCGGGCATTTTATTTAAGATTTCATCTAGCTCCTCCGGGTCTTCAAATCCGACCCCTTCCAGAACAGATATTACCTTCATTTTTCCTAACTCTTTAGGCAACTTAATTCCTATGGCATCAGTAAGATTTTGCAATACATTTTTGTCAGGGTATAGTGTGTACTCTTGGTGAAGAATACCCATGTAAAGCATTGCCTTTCCTTTGCCTAGAAATCCAGGCTCTTTCATGTCGATCCATTCATCACCAATCCTAACATTTAGTTCACCTTCAGTAAAAGTTGTGATACCTGCAATCATTCTAGAAACTGTAGTTTTACCCGTTCCACTCTTACCTACAAGGCCAAAAATCTCTTTTTCATTAACTGCAAAAGTAACTCCATCAACAGCCTTAACAACTCCACGAGATATTGAGTAGTAATACTTTTTTACATCCCATAATTCAATTATGGCGCTACCAATTCCAGGGAACCTTACCTTTTCCTCAGGTAATAGCTTTTCCATAAAGGCCTTAACTACATCTTTTGAATTTCCATCTTGGATTACTTTTCCGTTATCAAGCCATACCGCTTTTTGGGCCAACAATTCAATGGCTTCAGGCCAGTGAGACGTAACTATCAAGGACATCCCTTGTTTTACTGCATCTAGTAATACATTATGAACTGTGTTTGCAGTCAAAGGATCCAAAGTTCCTGTTGGTTCATCTGCGAGAAGCAACATAGGATTTATAGCAAGCTGCCGTGCAAGAACGATCCTCTGTTTTTCTCCACCAGATAAGTCTCTTGCAATATGGGTCATCCTTTGGATCATATTTACCTTTTGTAAAAGTTCTATAATCTTAGGTATAACCATACCCCTTGGTACTTCAGAACCTGTGAAAGCGTCTTGCATATTTTCCATCACCGTTTTCTCGCCATAAAGAGAAAAGGTTCGTTGTAGCATAATTGCAGTTCTTTTTCTTATTGGATTAAAAAAAGTCGTATCTCCCCAGAAATCTACTTTTTTTAGAATCATTTCCCCATTACATTTCGTGCATGGAGTGCCTTTTTTACTTGGAAAGTCTACCTTCATACATTTAGGGCAATAAGAAACATTGTAGAAAATCTTACCTTCTGTTGGCCTGTATTCTTTAGTTCCCCTCAATATATTGATAAGAACGGATTTACCGCTACCACTCTTTCCCAATAATCCTAAAGATTCTCCTTCTTTTACTTTGAAGGATACTCTATCAAGAATCTTCTTATTATCAAAAACAATTGATACATTTTCAGCTTCCAAAAGATATTCGCTCAATTTAATCCCCATCTTTTGTTTATGTTGATTTTTAAACACCTAACCATATTTAAGTTTTTGGACTACGAATATAAATTCATAAGTATTTCCTAGTTACTAATGTATTTATATGGCTGTAGTCATATTATTTTAGGGAGATTAAATGACAAATATTGCCTCAAAAAACAGAGAATTATTGTCTATTTTTTATATTTTTCTTAAAATATCAGGACTTACTCTTGGAGGGGGGTACGCAATGATTCCAGCTATTGAGAGGAATCTGATTAATAAAAAACTAATAACTGAAAAAGAGTTTTTTAATCTCCTCTCGATCGCACAGTCCATGCCAGGCCCAATAGCATTTAATTTATCAATACTATTAGGTAGAAAACTAAGAGGATTTTGGGGTGCAGTGTTTGCATCATTTGGAGTCATCATTCCTCCATTTTTTGGAATAATAATAGTTGCTAGTTTAATACAAGTCAATTCTGGTAGTGTTTACGTAGCCAAATTTTTGAATGGGTGTTATATAGCAACTGTTGGATTGACTTCATACGTGCTTTATAAAATGATGAAAAATATCAATTATAACAAAATTACTATGCCCCTTTTTTTATTTGGTGTATTGTTTATTATTCTAAATAAAAACTTGACATTTTTTGTATTTCTTTTTTTGGTTTTAATTAATTATTTTTATGAAAAGAGAGGGATTGATTGCTAAACGTTCTATTTATTTTCTTGTATATCGGTTCAATATCTTTCGGAGGCGGGTGGGCTGTTGTTGGATTGATTAAGGATATAATGATTAGCCAAAATTATTTAACTTTTACCGAGTTTAAAGAAATTCTAACTGCTGCCCAAATAACACCCGGCCCAATTGCAGTCAATATGGCAACTTATGTTGGATATAAATACTATGGGTTTATCGGAGCTATATTAACCACATTTTTTTTACTTTTACCTCCGATAATAATCATGTCTAGTTATTTGATTTTAAAGAAATCAATTAAATTAAAAAAAAAATATTTTATTAATTCTCTAGCTCTTGGAACAGCGGTACTTGTCTTTACAACATTATATTCATTAGGGGCTCAATTTATAATAAATTTTGACATAAAAGCCATAATACTAGTATTAGCAATATTTATTTTACTTATTAAAACTAGAATAGATCCAATATTTTTTATAATTGGATTAGGATTAATAGCAATTTTAGTTTTTTGATTCAGATTAGTAGTTAAATTTATAAATTATGAATAAATATTCATATTGAAGATATTCTAACAACGAAGTGAATTATTATGGATAATAGGAAGTTTAAGTGTTATGACTGTAATTACGAATGGTATTTGCCTCATGGGAATGGAAAAATGGGTATTGACTTGAACTGCCCTAACTGTAACAGTTCAAATGTACACAGAGTCGATAGTGGTAGGCATGGAAACAGAATGGGGTTTTGTAGATCAAATAATTCAAATTTAGATAATAAAAAAATTAGTTAACAATATTTTTCTTAGAAAGGAGAAGACAGTATGAAAGTGGCAATACCTCCTAATTTTATTGAGAAGATAATAGATTGTCATGGGATAGCCAAGAGCTTTAGACTATTTTATTTTAATTAGGGGATAAAAATGAAATCTAATCTCAAAGAACACTTGAAAGTTCAAAAAATGAATATCAATGAAAGAATGTTAAAAATAGGAAAGAAAATTGCTGTTGGAAGTGGTAAAGGTGGAGTGGGGAAATCTGTTGTAACTTCTCTTATTGCCTCTTACCTTGCAAAACAGGGAAAAACAGTGGGGATACTAGATCTTGATATTACTGGGCCTAGCATCCCACTGATGTTTGGGATAGATGAAAAACCGATTGGAGGAAGTTCTGGAATAATACTTGTTGTTTCTAAAAGTGGTATTAAGATTATGTCAATGAGTCTTTTTTTACCAAATAATGAAGACGCCGTTATCTGGAGAGGATTAAGAATAAGTGGCGCTGTTTCGCAATTTCTTGCAGATGGCTTATGGGGAGATATCGATTATTTGTTATTTGATCTGCCACCTAGAACTAGTGATGTTCAACTTACCTTAATGCAAAGTATTAAACTCGATGGATTTGTAGTTGTAACTTCCCCTCAAATTTTAGCTTCAACAATAGTGAAAAAAGCAGTTTCAATGGCCGAAGAGTTGAATGTTAAAGTATTAGGGGTAGTTGAAAATATGGCATATGCATCATGCCCCACATGTGGCAAAAAAATTGATATATTTGGAAATGGGGAAAACTCTAAATTGGGACTTCCAGAAATAGGTAGTATACCAATAGAACCAGAGATATCTAGATTATGTGATGATGGCAAAATAGAGAATTATCAAATAGATCTGGATAAAATCTACCAGATTATAGAGAGTATTTAAGACATATACACATTTCCCTAATTAGGATACCTTTAAAAAATTAAATACTAGGATATTTTTATTTATTTTTGTATTTTGTCTAATACTTATTGATTTATTCATTTTAACTTCTTTTTATTAAATATAATATTATTAATAAAATTTATAATTAAAATAAAATTAGAGTTTGTTGTTAGTTTGTTGTTTCAAATAAATATTCTAAATAGAAACACTTAAATATTATTTATATGAAGTATCTCTGAAGTCCATTCAATGGACTTTAAGAATCTTGGACATGATATCCTGTTTTTGGATATCAAAAAAAAGGAGGAATACTATATGCCAAAATATAGCGATAAAATAGATTTGTATTCTGACAGGGGTAAACTTCTTGAGAGTGGAGTCCCGTTGGAAGCTCTCAGTCCTCTAAAAAACGAGGCCATTCAGAGTATAGTTTCCAAAATTGTCAGGACAATTGCTGTTGATCTCAAAGGCACCCAGTCAGCACTTGCCACAGGAGCACTTGGTGGTAAAGGCCAATCTATTATGGGAAGAGAAATGAAACTTGATGTTGTTGGGAAAGCCCCAGAGATTAAGAAGAGAGTAGAAGAAATTCTTAAAGTTGATGCAAAAGACGATACTTTAGTAACGCTTTTAGGAAACAATGAGAGAATGTTGGTACAAGTACCAACAAAGAGAATGTTTTGTGAATACACAGTGGGAATGACTGCAACAGCATCAGCCGTAACACAAGCAATTATTGATGTGTTCGATGTTAGCATATTTGATGCAAACGTTGTAAAGGCCGCAATATGGGGATCCTACCCTCAGACCCTTGATCTCAAGGGAGCTAAGATTCAGGCTATGCTTGAAGTTCCTCAGAAGAACGAAGGGCTTGGATACTCTCTACGAAACATTATGGTTAATCACATTGTTGCCACAACAAAGAAAAATGCAATGAACTCAGCGGCACTTGCCTCAATCCTTGAGCAGACCGCAATGTTTGAAATGGGGGATGCTGTAGGCCCATTCGAGAGACTACATCTCTTAGGTCTAGCATACCAAGGAATGAACGCAAACAATATTACATATGAGTTAGTTAAAGCAAATGGAAAGAAAGGAACAATAGGATCAGTTGTTGAGTCCTTAGTTGGAAAAGCAATTGAAGATAAAGTTATAGCAGTAGAAAAGACATTACCATCTGGATACAAGGTATACAAAGCTAAAGATGTTCCATTGTGGAACGCATATGCCGCATCAGGAATGCTCGCATCAGTTATGGTAAACTGTGGTGCGATGAGAGCAGGTCAAGGAATACCTTCAACAGTCTTATACTTCAACGACTTAGTTGAGCACGAAACAGGTCTACCTGGTGTAGACTTCGGAAGAGCTCAGGGTACAACTGTAGGTATGTCGTTCTTCTCCCACTCTATTTATGGTGGTGGAGGACCGGGTATATTCAACGGAAATCACATCGTTACAAGACACTCAAAAGGTTTCGTTATTCCATGTATCGCTGCCGCCATGGCATTAGATGCAGGAACACAGATGTTCTCACCAGAAGCGACATCCGGACTAATTAAAGAAGTTTTCTCCACAGTACCTGAGTTTGCAGAACCAATGAAGTATGTAAACCAAGCTGCTGTTAACATTAAAGGAGGTATTTAGGAGGAGTAATAATTTGAAAATTAGGCCCGAGATACAGATATTTCCTTTCAAATTGATATCAAAAGAAACCGCAGATAAGATCGCTGATGAGCTCACTAGGTTTGACTTTGTCACAAATGTTTCAGTTCATGGACCTTCTGTAAATTCAAATGAAAATGAGAATTATATGGTTGGATGGATATGGATTGAAGTAGAGGACAATAATGAAGATGTCCAGAAAATTATAAAAGATGTTTGTGATGAATTTCTGCCTTTTGGATACAACATTGAAGTTGGCCGATTTACAAAATATAAAAAAGGAGTATCTGACTACATAAAGGGTCTAAATTAGGAGGAATAATTATGGCATATAAAGCACAATTTTACCCTGGAAAATCAGATCCATCAAAAAACAGAAAAAAATATATGGATCCTACATACAAACTCCAAAAGATAAGATCAGTATCCGATGAGGATGTTGTAAGGGTTCTTGGCCACAGACAACCTGGAGAGGACTACAAGAGCGTTCACCCACCATTAGAAGAAATGGGAGAACCAGAATGCCCTATAAGGGAACTTGTAGACCCAACACCTGGTGCCAAAGCCGGGGACAGAATTAGATACGTTCAGTTTACTGACTCCGTTTATTTTGCCCCAATATCTCCTTATCAGAGATCTTGGATGTACTCATACAGGTACAGAGGTATGGATAGCGGAACACTTTCTGGTAGACATGTGGTAGAAGCAAGAGAAAGAGATGTTGAAGCAATTGCTAAAGAACTTATTGAGTCTGAAACATTTGATGCTGCTAGAACTGGAATTAGAGGAAGAACAGTCCACGGACATGCCCTAAGACTTGATGAAAACGGTATAATGTTCGATGCAATGCAGAGATATGTTTTTGACAAGAGCACAGGGGAAGTAAAGTACGTAAAAAATATGGTTGGAGAATCAATACCGGCCCCAATATCTGTTGGTAAGCCACTATCTGAAAATGAACTTAAGACAAGAACAACAATCTACAGAGCAGATGGTGTTACAATAAAAGACGATGCAGAAGTTCTTCAAATGGTACAGAATGTTCACTGGGAGAGATCTTTCGGTGGATTCGAGCCGTTTAAGGAGGCCAAGTTTTAAGGAGGGGATATGAATGGTATATAAAGATGAAAAACATAACTTTATGCAGGCAATGAAAAAGAAATTTGAAGAAGCTCCTGACAAGAAAAATACAAAGTACTATGTATACGGTGGATACAAACAGAACAAGAGAAAAGTAGAATTTCATGATGCAGGTCTACAGATTGCAAAAGAAAGGGGGATACCTGGATACAATCCAACAGTAGGTATGCCACAAGGTCAGAGAGTATTAATGCCCTATCAACTTTCACACACAGACATTATAGCTAACATGGACGATCTTCACTTCGTAAACAACGCCGCTATGCAACAGGCATGGGACGATATGAGAAGGACAATCCTCGTAGGACTCGACTCACCACATAACATTCTTGAAAAGAGACTTGGTAAAGAGGTCACACCAGAAACAATTAACCACTATCTTGAAGTAGTAAACCACGCAATGCCTGGTGCAGCCGTCATTCAGGAACACATGGTTGAAACTGACCCAAGATTAGTAAAAGACTCTTACGTAAAGGTTTACTCTGGAAATGATGAATTAATTGATGAAATTGATTCAAGATTCGTTATCGACATAAACAAAGAGTTCCCTGCAGCACAAGCGGCCCAACTTAAGAAGGCCATTGGAAAATCAATGTGGCAGGTAGTTAGAATCCCAACAGTAGTTGGAAGAATCTGTGATGGGGGAACAGTTTCCAGATGGAGCGCAATGCAAATAGGTATGGCATTCATTGGTGCATACAGCTTATGCGCTGGAGAAGCCGCAACTGGAGATTTCGCATACGCTGCAAAACACGGTTCAGTCATACAGATGTCTGACATGATGCCAGCAAGAAGAGCAAGAGGTCCAAACGAGCCTGGAGGGCTTATGTATGGAATCGTAGCTGATTGTGCACAGTCATTGGCTAAGTACCCAGATGACCCAGCAAGACATTCACTTGAAACAATAGCTCTTGCCGCTTTAATTTACGATCAGATATACCTTGGATCATACATGTCTGGTGGTGTCGGATTCACACAGTATGCAACAGCAGCATACACCGATAACATCCTTGAAGACTTTGTATACTGGGGTATGGAACACGTAAAGGATAAGTTTGGTGATCTTGCAAAACAGAAACCAAGTGTAAAACTCATAAACGACATCGGAACAGACGTTGCTATGTACTGTCTAGAGCAGTATGAGCTTTACCCCGCAGTTATGGAGACACACTTCGGTGGATCTCAGAGGGCTACATGTATCTCTGCAGCAGCCGGTACAAGTGTAGCCATGGCAACTGGTAATGCTCAAGCTGGTCTTTCAGCATGGTATCTTGCATGTAACATACACAAGGAGCAGATGGGAAGATTTGGATTCTATGGATACGACCTTCAGGATCAGATTGGTGCTTCAAACACCTTCTCATACAGGTCTGATGAAGGTTTACCATTCGAGCTTAGGGGAGGTAACTACCCAAGCTATGCAATGAACGTAGGACACCAGAGCGCATACGCAGGTATTGTTGCAGCTGCACATTCATCAAGATTTGATGCATGGGCACTGTCACCACACATCAAGGTCGCATTCGCCGACAGGTCACTACCTTTCGACTTCGCAAACATTACAAAGGAGTTCGGAAAGGGTGCCATGAGGGAGTTCGTCCCTGCGGGAGAAAGAGACCTTATTATACCATAAATTAAAAATTTATTTTTTCTTTTCTTATTTTTTAATTTAATTTCTATAAGCTTGGCATTGTGTACTGCTATTTCTATCAATTTTTAAGATATCTTTTGACAATAGACAAAATTTTCTTCTTCAAGAAAAGAGTTAAAAAAACTCAAAATAAAAGATTGTTGAACCTCACAAGAGGCCGTAGAGGCGGATCAATGAAAAATGAAAAAGAAAATAAAAAAGAGCTACATGTTTTCTCATTAGCTTCTTTCTTAAACGATTTAGGCTCTGACATGATTTATCCCATATGGCCTTTGTTTGTTACTATCTTCTTGGGTGCCGATGTGGTAGTCTTAGGGCTTATTGATGGCATAGGGGATGCTTTAGTTTCGATTTCTAGTGCATTTTCCGGTTTCCTATCAGACAAATTTAGAAGGAGAAAAATATTTGTCTGGACGGGATACATATCTTCTGGCATGGCTAGAGTTGGCTACGCAATTTCTCCAACTTGGATGTATCTTATCCCGTTCAAAGCCCTAGATCGGGCCGGTAAAATTAGAGGTGCACCAAGAGATGCAATGATTGCCGAATTATCTTCAAATGACAACAGGGGTGCAAACTTTGGATTTCTCCGAGCAATGGACAACTTTGGTGCAATTGTTGGAATTACTTTATCTATTTTTTTATTAAAATATCTTGGATTTAGAAATCTTATTCTTTTGGCGTCGATTCCTTCATTTTTCTCTGTTCTGATAATCTATCTTTTTATAAAAGAGAAAAAATTTGAAGTTCAGAAAAGGACTTTTTCAATTAAGCTCTTTGATAAAAACTTTCAATTTTTCGTATTTGTAAATGGATTATTCTCATTAGGGGCTTTCAGCTACTCTTTCTTTTTATTATATGTCAAAGACATTGGATTTTCAATATATACAGTTCCTATATTCTATTTGATTTTCACAATATCAAGCACAATTTTTTCATATCCATCTGGGAGAATGGCAGATAAAATTGGGAGGAAAAAAGTATTGATGATTTCTTATTTATCTTTTGCACTTGTCTGCGGTAGTTTGATTTTTACAAGGAATTTTATAGGGCTTGTTTTGATATTCTGTATATATGGCCTCTACAAATCAGCTATTGATGTATCTCAAAAAACATTAGCCTCTGAAATATGTCCTTTGGACTATAGGGCTACTTCTTTGGGATCTTTTCAGCTTATTACCGGGGCTACTAGTTTTCCCGCTTCTTTTATAGCAGGTATTTTATGGAAACTCTTGGGTATGAACTATCCTCTATATTTTTCATTAGTTTTATCCTTAATTTCTTTTCTATTAATTAATTTCGTAAAAGAACAAAAAATATGTTAATTAGAAACGTTTATAAACCACGTTTAGCCCTTCTTTTTGGTGAGCATTTAATGGAATTTTGTCCAAATTGCGGTACTCTTTTACGCGTTAATAAAAAAGAGGACAAGTCTCTATACACTTGTAGATGTGGTTATGAAAAAGATATAGATGAAAAAAATAGGTTTGAGCATTCTGAAAAAAATAGATCTGATGATGAAGTCGTTATTATTGAAAATAGTAACATAGCAATGCCAAAAGTTAAGGAAGAATGTAAAAAATGCCACAATAGAGAGGCTTACTGGTGGATGCTACAAACTAGAAGTGGAGATGAACCGGCAACAAAATTTTACAGATGCACAAAGTGTAATTTTACTTGGAGAGAATACGATTAAAAAATAGTATAGAGGCCTATCTTAGGGGTCTCTATTAAACTTCTGTTATTTAATTTTACGATTTACTCTTTTTTTACCTTTTCTTTTTTAGGTGCTGCCTTTTTTGCAGCTGGCTTCTTTGCTTTCTCAGGCTTTACTTCTTTAGCTTCAGTTTTCTTTTTCTCCGTAGCCATTTTCTTTGGGGCGCTCTTTTTTGCAGCTGGCTTCTTTGCTTTCTCAGGCTTTACTTCTTTAGCTTCCTGCTTAATTTCTCTAATAGCTTCTTCTTTTTTAGGTGCTGCCTTTCTTGCAGCTGGCTTCTTTGCTTTCTCAGGCTTTACTTTTTCTTTAACTTCTCCAGTCTGTTTTTTTACATCCGCTTTTCTCTGATTTTTGGCTTCGACATTTTTATTGAGTAAATCTTTTAAGAGAGCTACATTATGCTCACGGACAGTGCCTCTCCTAAAATCTAAAATTATGCCAAGGGAATTTGCACGATTAACATTAATATTGGCTTCCCTTAATTCTCCCAACGAGAATCCTCTACTGTTTTTTTCTTTTGTAATATTTTTACTATGAGTCATCACCTTTGGATTCACAAAATCACCTTTACAACTTTAACTAGAAATATCTTAAAAGAGTTTCTGTGAAAGAATATGGAAAAGCTTAAATATGCATTTCATATCGATGAATTTGCATTATTATGCCCGAGTGGTGTAGCCCGGCCCATCATCCAAGACTGTCACTCTTGTGACTCGGGTTCAAATCCCGACTCGGGCGCCATAATGATTATAGTTATGGGATAAAGGCACATTAGCCATTAATATGTGAATAAGGTGATAAAATTCTTGTAAGCGTCTTCAGGAAGTCACCGAAAAGCTTAAATAGCACTCCATTTTCAATTCCAAAAACTGAAATCTGCACCCTGAAGAGGCTTTTTGTAAAAAAAACTCCTTTTACACGGGCTCGTAGCTCAGTCTGGCTAGAGCACCGGCCTTTTAAGCCGGGAGTCGGGGGTTCAAATCCCCTCGAGCCCGTCACATCCAAGGAGAGGTAATAATGACGAAAAAAAAGATTAATATATTGGATAATGAATTTGTTCCTGAACATACTACTCTTACAGAAGAAGAATCCAACGAGGTTCTGCAGAAATTCAATGTAACACATGACAAACTTCCCCTAATCTTAGATACTGATCCTGTTGTAAAAATTATTGGGGCTAAATCTGGAGATGTAATAAAAATTGTGAGAACCGATTCTCCCGCAGGAAAGAGCGTTTTCTACAGATATGTTATTGGCGAAGATATAAAGCAAGGGTTGGAAGAAGATTTAGTTGATGAAATAATCGAAGAGGAACCCGGGGATGAATAGAGGTGATATTAGTTGGACAGATGGGTAGTTATTGAATCATTTTTCAATGAAAAAGGTTTTGTAAGGCAGCATCTTGATTCTTTTAATGATTTTGTTGGAAGAAGACTTCAGGAAGTTATTAATGAACAAGCTAAGATTGATACTGATATTGAAGGATTTCATGTTAAATTTGGTAAGATAAGGGCAGGAGAGCCAATATACAAGGAAGCGGATGGTTCAAAGAGAGATTTTTTCCCACAAGAAGCAAGGCTCAGGAGCCTTTCCTATATTGTTCCTCTTTATCTAGAGTTTATACCCGTTATAGACGAAAAGGAAAGGGAGCCAGTAGAGGTAGAGATTGGTAAACTTCCTATAATGTTAAAGTCACAAGCTTGTAGTCTCAATGGATTAGGAAGAGAAGACCTGATTTTGAAAGGAGAAGACGCTAGAGACCCTGGAGGATATTTCATAATTAATGGTGCAGAAAGAGTCGTAGTTGCTATTGAAGATTTGGCACCAAACAGGATATTAGTTGAAAATGATGAAAGATTGTCAGTTGCTATCGCAAAAGTATTTTCAACTAGAAGCGGATTTAGGGCATTAGTCACAGTAGAGAGAAAAAAAGATGGACTTCTTAGAGTTTCATTCCCATCTCTTCCTGGAAAGATGCCATTTGTAACTTTGATGAAATCATTAGGCCTTGAGAAAGATATTGATATAGTCAATTCAGTATCCTCTGAAAAGGATATCCAGAAGGAACTTTTGGATAACTTGGAAGAATCAATGGACATAACAGACAAGGAGCTTGCATTAGATTATCTTGGTAAGAGGTTAGCCATGGGTCAGCAGAAAGAGTACAGATTAAAACGGGCTGAGATGGCTCTTGACAAGTATCTTTTACCGCATATTGGTACTGAAGAGGCAGACAGACTAAGAAAAGCCTATTATCTTGGCATAATGGCAAACAGAGTAATTGAACTTTCACTTGGTAAAAGAGAGTCAGATGACAAGGATCATTATGCTAACAAGAGATTAAAATTAGCAGGAGATCTTTTAGAAAATTTATTTAGATTATCATTCGTCCAACTTACAAGGGATATAAAGTATCAGCTTGAAAGAACATATGCAAGGGGCAGATTTGAAGAAGGAAACGAAGGTGACTTTGTAAAGAAGTCAGTCAGGGCAGACGTTTTGACAGAAAGAATTAGGTATGCAATGGCAACAGGAACCTGGCCCGGCGGCAGAATGGGTATCAGCCAGCTTATGGACGATACTAACTTCATGTCAAGATTCTCGCATCTTAGAAGAGTTCTTTCTCCACTTTCAAGAACACAGCCTCACTTTGAAGCTAGGGATCTTCATCCAACTCACTGGGGAAGAATATGCCCAAGCGAAACGCCAGAAGGGCCAAACTGTGGTCTTGTAAAAAATATGGCTTTGATGTCTTACATATCCATTGGATCAAATGAACTCGATATCCAGAATTACATGTTTTCTTTGGGCTTGGAACAGATTACAGATGTAGCTGGCCTTAAAGTAATGACTTACATTTATTTAAATGGTAATCTAATTGGATTTGTAAAAGATGGGAAAACATTTACCGATACTGTAAGAAACGACAGAAAAAAAGGAAAGATAGACAATGAAGTTAACATTGTTTACTACCAAATGACAAATGAGATTCACATTAACTGTGACCCCGGAAGGGTCAGAAGGCCACTTATTATTGTAGAAAATGGTAAACCTCTTTTGACTGAAGAACATGTAAAAGCAATCGAAAGAAGGTCAAAAAGCTGGTCAGACCTAATAGCTGAAGGAGTTATCGAATATCTAGATGCTGAAGAGGAAGAAAACACCCTTATTGCACTCACCGAAGACGATTTAACCCCCGAATACACTCATCTTGAAATTTATTCTCCATCGATTCTTGGAGTATGTGCGTCAATAGTTCCATTTGCAGAACACAACGCTGCGCCAAGAAACTCTTACGGAGCAGGAATGGGAAAACAGAGTCTTGGATTTTCACAATCTAATTTCAAACTTAAAGTTGAAACAAGGGGCCATTTGATGTACTACCCTCAGATGCCTATAGTTAAAACAAAAGTCATGGACGCAGTAGGATTTAACAACAGACCAGCAGGCCAGAACTTTGTAGTTGCGGTACTTTCTTATTTAGGATATAATATAGAAGATGCACTTATTATTAACAAGAGTTCTGTAGACAGAGGTCTTGGAAGAACTACTTTCTTTAGAACATATGACTCAGATGAGAGAAGATATCCCGGTGGCCAACAGGATAAGTTTGAGGTGCCAGATGAGTCTGTAAGTGGATATAGAGGGCCTGACGCTTATGAGAATTTAGATATTGATGGATTCATAAGACCTGAGTCTATGGTAAAAGGCGGAGATGTTTTGATTGGAAGAACAAGTCCCCCAAGATTCTTAGAAGAACTTGATGAGTTTGGAACAGCCATTGAGGGTAGAAGAGAGACTTCAATTGGAGTCAGACCTTCAGAAAAAGGAATAATCGATTTAGTGTTATTGAGTGAAACTGAAGATGGAAACAAGCTTGTTAAGATAAAAGCCAGAGACGAAAGAATACCTGAGCTTGGAGACAAATTTGCATCAAGACACGGCCAAAAGGGAGTTTTAGGATTTCTATGCCCTCAAAAAGATATGCCATTTACAGAGCATGGAATAACACCTGATCTTATAATTAATCCACATGCCATACCTTCAAGAAAAACAGTAGGGCAAATACTGGAAATGATTGGAGGCAAAGCAGGTTCATTAAAAGCAAAAACTGTAGACGCTACATTATTTGCCGGAGAAAAAGAATCAGACATAAGACAAACCCTTCAGAGTTTTGGGTTCAAGAATACTGGCAGAGAGAGGCTATACAATGGAATCACTGGAGAGGTAATAGAAGCCGACATATTTGTTGGGATTTGTTATTACCAGAAACTGCATCACATGGTCGCCGATAAGATTCATGCAAGATCTCGTGGCCCAAGGCAGATGCTCACAAGACAACCAACTGAAGGTAAAGCCAGAGAAGGAGGTCTTAGGTTCGGTGAGATGGAGAGGGACTGTTTAGTTGGGCACGGAACAAGCTTATTATTGAAAGAAAGATTACTTGACGCTTCTGACAAAGCAGATATACTTGTATGCGGAAAATGTGGCTCTCTTGCTGTTTATGATAAACTTAGAAACAGAGAGTATTGCCCAATTTGCGAAGAAGAAACAGATATTTACCCTGTTGAAATGTCTTACGCTTTCAAACTTTTGCTAGAGGAGTTAAAATCGATGTGTTTAGATCCCAAATTAAAACTTAGGGATAGGGCGTGATCATCATGTTTAAAGTACCAAAAGTAATAGACACAATTCAATTCGGAATATTGTCCCCTGAAGATGTCAGAAAAATGTCAGTGTTAAGAGTAATTACAGCTGACACTTATGATGATGATGGATACCCTATAGAAAAAGGTTTAATGGATCAGAGGCTTGGTGTAATCGACCCAGGCTTAAAATGCAAGACATGTGGCCAAAAGTTTGGGGACTGCCCTGGGCACTTTGGGCACATAGAACTTGCAAGGCCTGTAATCCATGTAGGTCATGCTAAAGATGTACACAAAATTCTGAAGTCAGTATGCAGAGACTGTGGGAAGCTAAAACTCGATGAATCACAAAGACAGCACTTCCGTGAACAACTCTTGAAAGCAAGCGACAGATTGAAGAATAAAGAAGTAGTTGTAAAAGAGGCAATGGATAAGGCTGCAAAAAGTGTATGTCCATGGTGTGGTAGCGATAAGAGAAATATCAAGTTTGAGAAACCATATACGTTTTATGAAGAGTGGGATGATGAAAGAAATAAACTAACCCCAATAGATGTAAGAGAGCGTTTAGAAAAAATACCGCTTGAAGATTATGAATTAATCGGTGTAAATAAAGATGTTTCAAAACCGGAATGGATGGTATTAACGGTATTACCAGTTCCACCAGTTACAGTAAGACCTTCTATAACTCTTGAGTCAAGTGTCAGAAGTGAAGATGATTTAACTCACAAATTAGTAGATATAATAAGAATCAATCAGAGATTGAGAGAAAATATAGACGCAGGAGCCCCACAGCTTATAGTTGAGGACTTATGGGAACTTTTGCAGTATCACGTAACAACTTACTTTAATAATAGTACATCAGGAGTGCCCCCTGCAAGACACAGATCAGGCAGAATTCTAAAAACAATTTCACAAAGGCTCTCAGGAAAGGAAGGCAGATTTAGATCAAATCTTTCTGGAAAGAGGGTTGACTTTTCCGCAAGAACAGTAGTTTCCCCTGATCCATACATCAGTATAAACGAAGTTGGGGTGCCTGACTTTGTAGCATATGAATTAACTGTTCCTGAAAAGGTTACCGCGCATAACTTGGAAGAAATGAAGACAATTGTCAGAAATGGACCAAATACACATCCAGGTGCAAACTACGTAATAAGAAATGATGGAAGAAGAAAGAAAATTACCGATACTACAAAAGATGATGTTGCCGAAGAGCTTGATGTCGGATTTATTGTTGAGAGGCAGTTGAGAGATGGAGATATTGTGTTATTCAACAGACAACCTTCACTTCACAGACTATCGATAATGGCCCACGAAGTAAGGGTCATGCCATTCAAAACTTTTAGACTTAACCTTTGTGTATGTCCACCATATAACGCTGACTTTGATGGTGATGAAATGAATTTACATCTTCCTCAGACGGAAGAGGCAAGAAGTGAAGCTGGAATAATTATGAAGGTCCAGGAGAACATCATCTCACCAAGGTTTGGAGAGCCTGTTATTGGAGGTATGCAAGATTATATTTCTGGTGCTTATCTTATGACAAAAGATGGCTCAGAGTTTGCAACTGAAGACGTAGAACAGTATTTTTACGAATCAGGTATACTAATCAATAAAGTAGATGTCAAAGCATTCAACGAAAGATTAACACCTTGGACCGGTAAAGAGCTTTTTGAAGTTTTACTCCCAAAGGATTTGAGTGCCGAGTTCAGATCAAAAACATGCAGAAAATGTGAAAAATGTGAATTTGCTAACTGCAAATTTGATAATTATGTTGTCATAAAAGAAGGAAAACTTCTAAAGGGGGTCATAGACGGAGCAGCATTTAAAGCCAGATCAAGTTGTAAACTACTAGATAAGATTGTAAAGGGTTACGGGTCCGATGAAGGAAGAGAGTTCTTGGATTCTGTCACAAAACTTATCATTTCAGTTATAATGAAAGTAGGCCTTACAACAGGTATCGATGATGTCGACATACCAGAAGAAGGTCTTGATAGAATTGATGAAATATTAGAAAATGCCCACAGTAAAGTCATGGACAATATTGATGCTTACAACAGGGGAGAGCTCGAGAAACAACCAGGCCAAACAATTGAGGATACTCTAGAAAACAGAATTATGGCCGAACTTGCAAAGGCAAGAGACAATGCAGGGGCAGCAGCAGAGCAATACCTTGGAATGAAAAGACATGCCGTAATAATGGCAAAGACAGGTGCAAAAGGAAATATGCTAGACTTAACTCAGATGGCCGCATGCTTGGGGCAGATGACTGTAAGGGGAAAAAGACTCCACAGGGGATATCAGGAAAGAAGTTTACCACACTTTAAGCGTGGAGATCGTTCAGCTAAGGCAAGAGGTTTTGTCAATTCAAGTTACAGAAAAGGACTTTCACCAACAGAGTTTTTCTTCCATTCAATGGGGGGGAGAGAAGGGCTTGTAGATACAGCAGTCAGAACAGCTCAGTCAGGTTATATGCAGAGAAGATTGATTAATGCTTTGCAAGACTTAATGGTTGAAAAAGACAGAAGCGTTAGAGATAACAGTAATAATATAATCCAATTTGAATACGGAGAGGATGGAGTTGATCCTTCCAGAAGTTCATATGGTGAAGCCGTTGATATAGATTGGATAGTACATAAAACAATTACTTCGAGGAAGGAGTGAAGGTGGGGTCATGGTAGATTTATCCTATATCGATAATCAACTTGAAGAATATAGTGACAAACTAACTAAATATATCTCAGGTCAGCTTAAAGAAAAACTTTACATAGCCAATGACAAATATAACTTCTCAGAAATTGAGGTAACTTCTATAATTGAAGAATCAATTAAAACTTATGAAAGATCTCTTGTTGATCCAGGCGAAGCAGTTGGAACTATAGCGGCGCAGAGTATAGGGGAACCAGGAACACAGATGACACTAAATACCTTCCACTATGCAGGGGTAGCGGATATTAACGTTACACTAGGTCTTCCAAGAATAATTGAAATTGTTGACGCAAGAAAAGACCCAAATACTCCAGTTATGAGAATCTATCTCGATGAGGAAATCAGAGAAAGCCGGGAAAAAGCAGAAGAAATAGTTAAGGAAATTGAAGGAACAACAATTGATAGCATTTCAAGAAGCTCTAAAATTGATGTTATTAATATGTCAATTGTAGTTGAACTTGATACTTACAAGATGGAAAAACAGGGGCTCACACTTGAAGATGTCAAAGAAAAACTTTATAAATTGAAAAAAGTCGAGAGCATTGAAGACGAAGATAACTTTTTAACTTTAATGGCCGGTGACGTTTCTCTTATGGAACTTAGAAAATTTTTTAACAGAGTGAAAACTCACCAGCTTAAAGGAATAAAGAATGTTAAAAGGGCACTAATCAAAAAAGAAGCAGAAGAATATGTAATATACACAGAAGGGTCAAATCTCGGAGAAGTTTTTAAAATTCCTGGAGTTGATATATCTAAGTCAATATCAAACGATATAAATGAGATACAGAGGGTACTTGGAATTGAAGCTGCTAGAAGGGCCATTGTAGATGAAATTAGAAAGGTTCTTGAAGAGCAGGGTCTTGAAGTAGATATAAGGCATATAATGTTACTTTCTGATTTAATGACCATGGAGGGGGAGATAAAGCAGATAGGAAGGCATGGAATTAGCGGGGAGAAGGCCAGTATTCTTGCAAGGGCTTCTTTTGAAGTTACAACCAACCATCTTATGAAAGCTGCAAAGTTCGGCGAGATTGACGCCTTATCGGGAGTAACGGAGAACGTTATTATAGGACAACCGATACCCATGGGAACGGGAAATGTTAAACTTATAATGAAAAAGTAGGAGGTTATTCAATGGACGTAAATAGAGAAATAAAGAGAACAGTAGACACCGGAAAGGTAATACTTGGAACCAACAAATGCATTAATTCTCTTAAGACAGGTAATGCTAAGATGATTATCTATACTCAGAACTGTCCTAATAGTATAAAAGAGGATATTTTATATTACTCAAAGATATCAAGCATACCAATCTTAGAATTTAGTGGTACATCACTGGAGCTTGGTACCGTTTGCGGTAAACCATTTTTAGTTTCAGTAATGGCAATAACGTCTCCAGGAGAGTCCAATATACTTTCTGGAGGTAAGGTCTATGGGAATTAAAATTTCAACTGATGAGATAAAGTATATTGGGCTTTTTGAAAGTATGACTGGTGCAACTGTTAAAGATTGTATTTTTGAAGACAATAAAAATAAGATTGTTTATGTTGTTAAAGAAGGTGATATGGGCCTTGCCATTGGGAAAAATGGTGCGAATGCGCAGAGAGTAAAAGAAACTCTGAATAAGCCAATAGATATACTTGAATATTCAGATGATCCTGTTAAGTTTATTAAGAATATTATCTGGCCTGTTAAGGTAAAAAGTATTCATGTTTCCGAGAGAAAAGATGGCAAGAAAATAGCTGTGCTTGATATTAATAAGAAAGATAAAGGTCTTGTAATAGGAAAAGAAGGAAAAAATATAGATCGAATCAAAAACTTATTAAAGAGACATCATAATCTTGACGATATAATGATCATGTAGAGGTTGTAAATATGAGTAAACCACATGGCAGAAACGCCGCGAGAAAAATCGAGGGAATAAGAAAAACGTTTAGATGGAAAGATAAAGGTTACAAGGTTCAAGCATTGGACCTTAAAGTTAAATCAGATCCTTTAGAAGGTTGTCCCCAAGCTAGGGGAATTGTACTTGAGAAAGTACCTATTGAGGCAAAACAGCCCAACTCTGCTCTTAGGAAATGCATTAGAGTTCAGCTTATTAAAAATGGTAGGCAGATAACTGCATTTTGTCCAGGAGATGGTGCTATAAACTTCATTGATGAACACGATGAGGTCGTAATTGAAGGAATTGGCGGCAGACAGGGTGGATCAATGGGAGATATCCCTGGAGTCAGATTTAAAGTAATTAAGGTAAACAGAGTTTCATTAAATGAGATGGTTAAAGGAAGGAAAGAAAAACCAGTAAGGTAGATATTATGGATGTTAAAGATAGATTTTACATTCCCGATAATCTCAAAGTCTTTGGCAAGTGGGATACAGATATTGCCGTTGAAGATTTGGGAATAAAGAGTTATGTCAATATTACACCAACTGTAGTTTTTCATACCGCAGGAAGGCACCAAAAGAGAAGATTTTGGAAAAATAAAATGAATATTATCGAAAGATTCTCAAATAAGATGATGAGATCAGGTTCTGCGGGGAAAAAGACGGGCGGAAGATTCTTGAGAAGACATGGAGGGTACACAGGTAAGAAACAAGCCACATATAGAACTTTAAAACTTGCTTTTGAAGACATTAATAAAAAAACAAAACAGAATCCTTTGGAAGTACTAGTTAAAGCATTGGAATATGCAGGGCCAAGAGAGGAAGTAACAACACTTTCCTATGGAGGAATAAAGTATCACCTTTCAGTAGATACAGGATCCCAGAGAAGACTTGATATAGCTCTTAAGAATATTGCACTCGGTGCAAGTCTTAAAACTTTTAAAACAAAGAAAAAGTTTCATGAAACATTGGCTGAAGAGATTATTCTCGCTTCAAAAGGAGAAATGGCAAGCTTTTCTGTCAACAAGAAGGAAGAGGTAGAGAGGATAGCAAAATCGGCTAGATAATTCAATCATGGTGAATCATTATGGGCAGAAAAGAAGAGATGGCAAAGAGAGTTAAAGTATTAATGAAAGATCCAACGCACATAAGAAATACTGGGATAGCCGCGCACATTGACCACGGTAAAACTACATTGAGTGATAATCTTCTGTCTGGTGCAGGCCTTATGTCAGAGGACCTCGCAGGAAAACAGCTTGTCTTGGATTTTGATGAGCAGGAACAGGCAAGGGGAATTACAATTAACGCATCTAACATATCAATGGTGCATAGAAACAAAGATCAGGATTACTTAGTTAACTTGATTGACACCCCTGGGCACGTTGACTTTGGAGGAGACGTTACTAGAGCAATGAGGGCAATAGATGGATGTATTATAGTTGTCTGTGCCGTAGAGGGTAAGATGCCACAGACTGAAACTGTGGTAAGACAAGCCCTAAAGGAAAGGGTAAAACCAACACTTTTCATTAATAAAGTTGACAGATTGATAAGAGAACTTCAGCTTTCGCCTGAAGAGTTGCAGAACAGATTCGTAAAAATTATCAATGAAGTAAACAAGTTAATAAAAAATGCAGCCCCTCCAGAATTTAAGGAAAGCTGGCAGGTTAGCGTTACTGAAGGCAGCGTAGCATTCGGTTCAGCTTACTATAACTGGGCTATAAATGTTCCTTACATGAAAAAGACTGGCATATCATTTAAAGATATTATTGAACACTGTATGAATGATACTCAAAAGGAACTTTCTAAAAAATCTCCTTTACACGAAATCCTTCTTGATATGATGGTTACGCATCTTCCAAATCCCTTAGTTGCACAGAAGTATAGGATCCCTCAGATCTGGAAGGGAGACCTTGAAAGTGCCGTTGGTAAAGATATGATGGAGTGCAATCCAAACGGACATCTCGGAATGGTTGTTACAAAGATTGTGCAAGATCCACATGCTGGGGAAATCAGTGTAGGTAGATTATTTTCAGGGACTCTAAAAACTGGCCAAGAAGTATGGATAGTAGCAACAAAAAACAAGAGGAGAGTTCAGCAAGTTGGAATTTTCATGGGCGCTGACAGGGAAAACTTGGAAGTAGTTCCATGTGGTAACATAGTTGCAGTCACAGGTTTGAAAGATGCAATAGCTGGTGAAACAATCTGTACAGGTGATGAACCAATCACGCCATTTGAAGCAATAAAACACTATTCAGAGCCTGTAGTTACAGTTGCAGTAGAGCCAAAGAATACTAAAGATCTAGCAAAATTAGTTGAAGTTCTAAGACAAGTTTCAAAGGAAGATCCAACACTAGTGGCCAAAATCAATGAAGATAGCGGAGAATATCTACTATCCGGTATGGGAGAACTTCACTTAGAGGTAGTAGGCTACAGAATTACTCATGACAAAGGGATTGATATAAAATTGTCCCAACCAATTGTTATCTATAGAGAATCAATTGATGGTAAATCTGAGGCCGTAGAAGGTAAATCCCCAAACAAACATAACAGATTCTATATGCAGGTAGAGCCTTTGGAGGATAATGTTTACAATGCAATAAAAGAGGGAACAATCCCAGAAGGCAGAATTAAAGGTAAAGAACTAGGTCCGCAACTAAGAGAACTTGGATTGGGTACTGACGAAATAAAGGGTATTGCAGACGTTTACAACGGAAACATATTCTTTAACATGACAAAAGGAATAGTGTACATAAATGAAGTAATAGAACTTGTTATACAATCCATTCATGAAGCTATTGATGGGGGCCCGTACTCAAGAGAACCAGTAATGAAACTCAAGATAAAGCTTGTAGATTGCAAGCTTCACGAGGATTCCATTCACAGAGGTCCTGCGCAAGTTATACCTGCCGTAAGGGAAGGATTATTTGCAGCAATGCTATATGCAAGACCTGTGATATACGAGCCTATTCAGAAAGTTACCATCATATCGCCTCAAGATTACATGGGAGCTGTAACAAGAGAAGTGCAGTCTAGAAGAGGGCAGATATTGGATATTTCTCAGGAAGGAGATGCCACAACAGTCGTCTCTATCACACCAGTTTCTGAAATGTTTGGATTTGCTGGTGACATAAGAGGTGCAACTGAAGGTAGGGCATTATGGTCAACTGAATATCAAGGTTACCAGAAGCTTCCGACAGAACTTCAGATGCAGACCGTTGAAGCAATCAGAAAGAGGAAAGGGCTTAAACCACAGCCTCCAAAACCTGAAGATTACTTAAACATGTAAAAATGGAAAAAGCTTAAAAATGGATTTAATTTAGAGGATTATACCAGATATAATAAAAATATAGTAAAAAAAGGAGGAAATAATTATGGCAACTCAAAAACCACACTTGAATGTAGCCTTTATCGGCCATGTCGATCACGGAAAATCTACATCCGTAGGTCAGTTACTAGTTATGCACGGTGATATCAGAACAGATCTTGTTAAGAAGTTCGAGGAAATGGGAGAAAAAGGTAAGACGTTTAAGTTTGCTTGGGTAATGGATAACTTAAAAGAAGAAAGAGAAAGAGGGGTTACAATAGATCTTTCTCACAAAAAATTTGAAACTGACTCAAAATATATTACAATTGTAGACTGTCCGGGCCACAGAGATTTTGTTAAAAACATGATTACTGGAGCCTCTCAGGCAGACGCTGCAGTTCTAGTAGTTGCAGTAAATGATGGGATCATGCCACAGACACAGGAACACGTTTTCTTATCAAGAACACTTGGTATCCAACAAATAGCAGTATTAGTTAACAAGATGGACACAGTAAACTACTCACAGGAGAAGTTCAACGCCATTAAGGCAGAAGTAGAAAAATTGATTAAGACAGTTGGATTCAAAGTTGAAGAAACAAAGTTTATTCCAGGTTCAGCGTTTAACGGAGACAACATAGTTACTAAATCTGATAAAACACCATGGTACACAGGACCATCATTATTAGAAGCTGTAGACTCTTTTAAACAGCCTGATAAACCAACAGACAAGCCACTTAGACTTCCAATTCAGGATGTTTACACAATCACTGGTGTAGGAACAGTTCCTGTAGGAAGAGTAGAAACTGGAATAATGAAGAAAGGAGATACAGTATTATTTGAGCCGGCTACAACAGTATTTGGCAAGCCAATTTCCGGCGAAGTAAAGACAATTGAAATGCATCATGAAACATTAGATCAGGCACTACCAGGAGACAACGTTGGATTCAACGTTAGAGGTGTCGGAAAGAACGATATTAAGAGAGGAGACGTTTTAGGGCATCCAAACAATCCACCAACAGTTGTAACAATGAATGACTCATTCAAAGCACAGATCGTAGTCTTGAGGCACCCAACAGCAATTACTGCCGGATACACACCAGTATTCCACTGCCACACAGCACAGATAGCATGCACATTTGAAAAACTACTTGCAGAACTTGACCCAAAGACTGGTAATGTAAAGGCAGAAAACCCCGACTTCTTAAAGAGCGGTAGCGCTGCTATTGTCCAGATAAAGCCAACAAAACCTATGGTAATTGAGGAGATAAAAGTAATACCTCAGTTGGGCAGGTTTGCTGTAAGGGATATGGGAGCAACAGTTGCTGCTGGAATGGTCCAATCTATCATTAAGGCTTAAAATTTAATTTATTTTATTTTTATTTGAATGAGGCGATATAAGTGCAAAAAGCTAGAATAAGATTGACTGCAATGGAAACTGGAAAACTTGACGAAGTTTGTTCTCAGGTTAAAAAGATAGCTGAGCGAACAGGTGTAGACATAGCCGGGCCAATACCATTACCAACAAAGAAATTAAAAGTACCAGTAAGAAAATCAACATCTGGTGACGGTAAAGCTACATGGGAACGATGGGAAATGAGGATACACAAAAGACTCATCGAAATCGACGCTGATGAAAGAACCATGAGACAGATAATGAGAGTCAAAGTTCCTGAAAGAGTTAACATAGAAATTGAATTATTGTCCTAATCTTTTATTGTATTTAAAAAATACAATATCCCTTCTTTGATTGAATTTGTATAAAAATATACATCTATTAATTCTCAGATATTATTATATGATATTTTGATAATAATAGTAATTTTATATAATTAAATTTAAATATTGGGTACCATTTATTTACCTATAGGTGATTAAAAATGATTGATTTAATAGCTATTGCTGCATTAGGATTTATTGGGATAATAGGTTTTGTTGCACTAGTATTCTTAGATGCAATATTCTTATGGCTGGGAACTAAGTTTGCGGGCATTGATCAAGCCTCATTTGGCAAGGCAATAATAGGCGTATTCATCATGATAGTACTAAGTGCCATCTTAGGATCACTTCTTGGTCCACTGGGAATTCTTGGAATAATTTTAAGCTTTATAGTGACATTATGGGCAGTGAAGGTGCTGTATGGAACTTCTTGGGGCAAGGCATTTTTAGCACTAATCTTAGCATTCGTGGCTTTCATAGTGCTTTCAGTAGTTTTGTTAGCATTATTTGGAGTGGGACTTTCAAATTTGGGTATTTTTTAATTAATTTATTTTTTATAGGGATTAGATGATAATAAGAAACTGTACAGTGGGAGATGTTGATAGGGTCAGAAGATTTGTTGATACGTGTAAACCTTTGGATTTACATACACCATTTACATACTGGGCATTATTTAATTACTCCTCTAATCTATGTTTTATAATAGAAGAAAATGAAGACGTAATTGGATTTGTTTCTGGTATTAGAAGTTCTGTTGAGAAAGACATAGTATATCTTTGGCAGATTGGTGTATCCAAAGATCAACGTGGAAAAAATTATTCTTCGGTTTTAATTGAAAATTTTATTGGATCTGTTTCTTCTCTCAATTGCAATAAAATTCAAGTCTCAATAGATCTCAATAATGAAGCAAGTTACAATACTTTTTTAAAATACACAAAGGAGCATTCCTATAATTTTAAAAAAGTTGGCGAAGTAAAATATCGCGACACTTTGACTGATAAGAATGAATATGAAATTATGTATCAGATTGAAATGCAGAGGCCCACAAATTTTATAAACTAACTAAACAGATGAAACTTTAAGCCGAGGTCGCATAGCTAGGATTAGTGCGCCGGACTTGAGATCCGGTTTCCCCTAGGGAAGCGGGAGTTCAAATCTCCCCCTCGGCGCTTTCTGTTTTTTATAAAAATATAGGGATGTGATATTATAGATATTATTAATAACGTTGAATGGCCAGACGGAGTAAAGGAAGCAATTCAAAATGATGACGTTGAAACATTAAAAAAAATAATGAAAACAGCGGATAACTTTCTTTCACAGTTTTCACCAAATATAATCACTGTTGATGAATTAAAAACAGACTTAGAAAAACAAGAGGATCTTTTAATATTTGACCTTAGAGATAAAAAAAGTTTCGGCGAAAGTTCAATTAAGAATAGTATTAACGTGCCATACGGAATCGGTCTTTTAGAAAAGATAAAAGTTGTAGGCAATAAAAAAATAGTATTAACCTGCTTTGCAGGAAAGATAAGTATAGTTGCAGGAGACCTATTAAAAAAAGAAGGTTTCGATGATGTATACGTTCTCCAAGGTGGAATGATGACATATAACAAATAATTCACAATTTTCTATAGAAAGCAATAAAAAATTAAGAATTAAATATTGTAGGATGATAATCAATAAAGACAATCTAGTTTTTCGAAGGGCTACTCTGGGAGATATCCCCGAACTTATAAAACTTAAATTAGCCCTCCTTGATGAATTAAATCCTAATGAAGATAAAACTAAACTTGATACTTTGAAGAAAGAACTAGAAAAATTCTTTGAAGATAATATCGGAACAACTGAATTTATTTCATGGCTAGTAGAGTATGATGGAGAGATTATTGCAACAAGTGGTTTAATACTTTGGAGAGTCCCTCCAAGATATGATTGTCTTCATGGGAAATATGGGTATATATCCAACATGTATACGGTTCCTAAAGCAAGAAGGAATGGTATAAGCACTGAATTAATAAAAAGACTCATTGAAGAAGCAAAAATATTGGGCTTAGACATTTTGAATCTCCACGCAACAAAAGATGGGATCAAGACTTATCGGAGATTTGGATTTACCGATCCAATTGATCCAGAAATAGAATTAAATCTTGATAATTATTGATTTTAGATTATTGATCAGAATCTAATTGTTCTAAAAAATTAATCCCATTTTCAACATTTTTAAAGTGATTGTTTTCACAGACATTGGTAAACATAAGCGCTTCTTCGATTGAGAATTCATCATTTAAGTAATTATAAACATTGGATCTCCAAGCAGCAAAGGCGCCTCGATTTACGTATTCACCTTCTTTTATGTCCAATATCCCCTTTCCCTGTTTTACCAAGCCCTTTATTTTTTCTTTACGTGACATATCTCTCTTATACTAACTAGAGATCCAACTATTTTACTTTTTCTATTTTAGTCTAAAGGTGGTAGTAGTCTATTGATATGCAAAAATAACCACATTAGATCCATCAGAAAGATTTATATTAAGAATATATGTCCTTAATATATCAAAGGGGTGACTTATGACGAAAATAATCCCGATAAGTGTCGGCTTATTAGTAATATTATCATTTATAGGAACGACGTCAGTTCTAAGTGACGACTGCGTTTCTATAATACTTGAGAAGGATAATTTAAAAGTCGGCGATAGTTTTTTTGTTTATCCTTTAAATGCAACAATTAATCATAATCTTTCTACGGGTATTATTGAATTAGTGGCAGCTAATGGACATTATAATATATATGTTGCAAAATGTTCCGGGACGATAGTATTTGAAAACTGCGAGAGCAGAGTCACCGTAAGGATCTTCCCAAAAGAAACTCCTTTTGAAGTTTTAATGAATATGATTGGACGCGGAAAAAAATAGCGTATATTATTTTTTATAAGAGATTTCTGAACATAATTATTATTGCCATACCAATTATCAATGCAACGAGGACATTGTTTGTCTTCTTTGCCACAACACCTGCTACTAGGGCGCTTATGGCGCCGGGAATACCCTCAGATACAATACTTGGAACAATAAAAGAAAGAAGAAGAGTTCCAGGCAAAGCCTTTATCAAATTTTCAACAAATTTGTGCTTAGATAGCATATCGCCTACCAAAAGTCCGCCGAATCTCAAAGAGTAGGTGATAATGCCTGCGAGAATTATTATAACTATGGCTAGCATGTCAAAATCATTCACTTTTATCCTCTCTAAAATGTTTTTCAATCGAATATACTATAGCGCCAGATAGCCCCCCTATAACAATATACCATTTTCCAGGTATGAATAAAAAGGAGAGATATGCAAATATCGCCGCAACGAACCATGGCAAAACACTATCTTTGCCATCATAGAAACTCGCTATCAGTGCAGTAAATATTATTATGATCACAAAATCAAGTGCCACTGAATAAGGGTCTGATATAATAAAGCCGAAGGTGTGGCCTGCCAAAGTGCTGATTAACCAGAAGATAACAAGACAAATCCCACCACCAAAAAGAAAGTAAGGGCTTATCTTTTCTTTTTTTAATCTTGAAAGTGTAACTGCCCAGTTTTCATCTGCCACAAGGTGCATCAAGGCCGCCTTTTCAAACAGTGAACTTTTCTTGAAAAGGGGAGTAAGCGAAGCACCGATTAATAGATATCTTAAATTGATGGCAAAAACTGCAAAGAGCATCTCTGTTATTGGGAGCGGATCTTTCCAAAGTTCTACCATAAGAAATTGGGCAGAGCCTGCAAATGTTACAACATCCATAAGCAATAACTCAAAAAAGGTGACACCTTTTGAATAAGCAAGAACACCAAGAACAAGCCCATAGGCAGCCACAGATATCGCAATAGGTATGGTAGCAGAGAAACCTTTAATAAAATTTGATTTCATTTATTTCGCCTTTAATAATTTCAAGGATTGTTTTATTTATTTAGTTTTTCAGACGATAATCATTTTATAAACATTGCTGATTATTGTCAATGGAAAAATCTGAAATCAAACATTTGCAAAATTTACTTATATAAGTTTTTCATAAGTTTCTGGCTTTGGGTCAAAATATGTCCACAAATTAGAAGAAAAAATTGGTAGAAAAAAATCATTAAGATTTATCTCATTAATTCCAATAATATTCGTACTACTTGGATTCCATTGTTTATATTTAATGATTTTCTTAATATTCCTAAATGCATTTGTTCTCCGATTATGTAAATAAAAAAGTCGAATTAGATATAAGGGCAACTTTACTTTCCGTGATGAACGTGTCTCCTAGAGTTTTTTCTATTCTGATATCGCCACTATTTGGGAGAATTGTAGATATGTACTCTCTTTCAAATACTTATATCTTACTAGCTATCGTATTTCTGTTAATTAGGATTACATGTCTACATATGTTTAGGAATTATCAACAAAAGTTTTCTTTTTCATACTATTTAGACTCTTCCACTATTTCTGTAAACTTTGAGGCAAATAATTTTATCTGATTCCAATCCCTGAAGTCGTTCTTTCCTTTCTTTTCTATTTTTATCCCCCTCTCTTTCTCTAAACCTTTTGCCGCTATGGACATGATTTTCCTATCTATAAATCCTGCTTTGGATTTTCTTGAAAGATCAAAGACTCCACCAAAAACATCATATGCATCTGGTTTTAGTCCAAGTTCTTGAATTTTTTCTTCCACATACATCTCTTTTGACTTTTCAGGGTCATTTGCTACAAATCCTGCGCAGGCAAACATACCAAAGATTGTATCTTTAAATTTATCTTTATTTTTATCTATAAATAGATCAGCTTCATTTGTCCGTTTGCCAACTTTTATCCCAGAGCCAACTAAAACCCCGTCAAAATTTTCGATAGAGGGGATTTCACTTTCTTTTAGGCCACTTAAATTAATAATCTCTGTAGTTATTCCGGCCGTCTCTAAGATCTTACCTATTTCTTGAGATACTTCTTCAGTGCAACCATAACGGCTACCATATGCAATCAAAACTCTCCTTGTCATATTATCCATAATTAGAAATTTCCTTTTGATATAAAATATTTTGCACGAATATTCTAATAGAATCAATATTCTCTATTTTAGTAAATTATACATTTAACTATAAATTAAAAAAGAAAAAAATTAAATTATAATTCTATAAAAAACTTTTTGCATGATTTGGTTTGTAGATGTTTTCATATATCCATATATCCAATGGGGAGCCACTGTATGTATAGTATTGGCCGTTTAGTTCTATGGCGTAAATCATTAGTTCTTCAGGGATTTCATCAATTGATTGAGGCCCATACAAAGTTCCTAGAATTTGAACCCCATAGTATAATGGCAATAGTTGTGGACCTCCAACAGGGCCTTGCGGGAGATCAAAGACGACTGTCCTTGTGTCCCACTCTTCCTCTCCTGTGACGACCATCATGGCCACTGATATTCCGTAGAGGTCCATTATTGTCCAAGTTGCTTCTGTGCCGTCCTCGTTAATCACTGTTCCAAATGGTTCGTTGTGAGCTTTGCCCGTACCTTCCCATCCAAAGTCTGGCATCCAGAATCCTATCGGTCCAAAAATCTGCACCCAGTGCTGCCCTGTCTGCTGGTAAGCTTCGTGGTTGAAAACTCCCTGAAGCAACAGCTCTTCGACTTCTACAGGTACTTCCATCTCTTCCGGCACATCTACACAGTCGTTGCCGTCGAAGTATTCCAATCCTGCGCCTGTCGTCCTGAAGAACAAGTCAAGCCCCCAATCGTTGAAGACAATATTCAGATTTGTTTTTACAAAGTAATCCTCATCGTAGGTTCCGAACTGTGGTCTGCCTCCACCACTATTTTCTGTAATTGAATAATTCTTGTGTACATATCCATTCGCTATAAGTTCTAAGATTTTGACTTGGTATTCCGGCCCCCTATAAACAGAATTATCGTGGTTATATGGATTTACAAATACTTCAATTCCTGTTTGAGGGTTGCGCCAAGTTTCTAATACTGTTTCCCCATTTGCAGAAAGTACTAGTATACTAGAAAACAATAGCATCGTCACTATAGCTAAACTTAGAAAGTAATTTTTTTTCACTTTTTTTACCTCCGTCATATTTGATGTATATCTCATATAAATAATTTGCGTTTCTCGCAATCTTGAATTTAAATTTAATTGAAAAAATTTATAACTACACTTATTGTTGTAAGTCTAGGTAAGTATAATGACGGAAGAAAATTCAGAAAAAAACAAAAGAAGACAATCCCTAACAAAAATCGTGATCTATAATCTTGTATCCTTTGTAGTATTTCTTATAATACTGGGATTTCTCAATATTTCGCTTGATGTATTCGACAACAATATACTGTTTGAAGTCGTTAGATTACTCAATAATAATATTTGGCTCATCTTTATCTTCTCAATAATCTTCACTATAGGTGAAGTATTTGGAAGCTTTAAGTTCCCCGGAAACTTACCTGCCCCGATATTCAATGCGATAGGAAGTATTTTCCTTCTTAACTTTCTCTTCAAAATATTTCGTTTAGTTGGGAATCTTTCAGAGATAAATACTTTTGATAATCTCACAATAACATTTTCATTTCTCTACCCTATAATATTCTTGCTTGTTCTGTTGGGAGGCTATATATCGATACTTTCTGGTTCCTCATGGGAAATCCCAAAGAAGAAAGCATCTAGCAAAAAAACAAAAGAAGAGATGACATGGGATGATGTGGGAAATGAGTTTAAGGAAATGTTGTATGAAGCCTTCCATTCGGCAAGAGAATCAATTAAACAAAATAAAAAATAATTTTATTTTATTCCAAAACATAACCATTGTGGATTGATCTGGCTTTGTAGATAATCTCCTCTGCTTTTAATATCAATTTCTATTCCAATCTAGATGTCTTCAAGGTTTTTAAAGGACTAGGAAAGCAGAAACTAGTTTTTGGGTATTCTATGCTTTCACTATAGCTACACTTAAACCATGAATATAAATCAGAAACATTAATCTCTGAAAGAAGGGGACACCTTATTTTTTATATGGATTATTTTCTTCTTTCAATTGATACTGAGGTAATATTTGCCGTACTTTGCGTTTAAAATAGTACTCAAGTTTTGATTGAAAATATATTTTTCTCTGAGTCATATACTTTAGATTTGGTATATCCATAATAGAATACTCTTTGTAAAGAGTATAATTATCTTTTTCAGAAAAATCTTTAAATTGTTTTAATTTTACACAGTAATCTTATTTTTCCTTAATTTATTTTTTTAACTATTCAGAAGAGCTATTCGGCTTTTATGAGTGTGATAACAAAAGTAGCTCCACTCGGTATGGTATCTGTAACTTTTATCTCCCCGCCATATCTTTCTAAAGTTTTTTTAACAATAAATAGCCCAAGCCCAGTGCCTTTATTCTCTCCATAGCTGAAAGATTCATCAAACACCCTCTCCTTTATATCGTCAGGAATACCTTTTCCATAGTCAATAATTTTTATCTCGCAAGAATTATTCTGTTCTTTTATTTCAATATCAATCCTATCGGTCTTGCCGTGTGTGACGGCATTGCTAATAATATTATCAATAACTGAAGTCAAAGCTTCATCTGCAATCGCATTACACTCTCCTTTAATATTGATATCTACATTAGGGTAAATCCTTTTGATAGAATATGCTATTTCTTTTGTACTTATAGGTTTTAGCTCACTTTTTACACTCATCGTAGACTCAAGAGCTCTAACTTTCTCTATCAAATCAATGCTTCTGTGGATCGCGTCAAATGCTTTATTTTTCATATCTTTGTTTTCAGTATTTATCATTTCAAGAGCTATGCTGACTACGGTCAGGTGATTTGAAATATCGTGCCTTAATATTTTGTTTAGAAGCTTTAAATTGTTATTTAGATCATTGATTTGTGCTTCATACTTTTTCATTTCAGTAATATCTAAGACTGTGAAGATCGTTCCCTTACTTGGATTATCCCGATCTATTCCAGAGGATGAGATAAGAATATTTATGACACTTCCATCTTTCCTCTTAAATCTAGTTTCAACTGATCCAATATCGTGCTTCCCGATTAGATCAAATTTTTCTCTTCCAACATACTGGTACTCTTCATCTGTTGGATAAACCATCCTCGTGCTATTTTCAATTAGTTCTTCTCTTGAATAGCCGATCATAGTGCAAAGATAATCATTAACTATGACAAATATCCTGTCTATGACGACACCAATACCAACCGGCGTAGACCTGAATATGCCCTCTATTTTCAACTGGCTTTCATTAAGAGTGTCTTCTGCAATTTTTCTATTGGTAATATCTTCAGAAATTCCTGCAAGCTTTTCTATTTCTCCATCCTGATTTTTTATCCAAAATCCTTTTTCAGATATCCAACGGATTGTACCATCTTTTCTGACTATCTTGTATACTATCTGGTATTCTTCTTCTCCCCTACCAAATCTCTCTGCTTTGGCCATCATATTTATCCTATTATCTTCGTGGATAATCTTAAACCAGAGAAGATAATTTTTATAGACTTCTTCTCTTTTAATTCCGGTAATACTCTCAAAGGCGGGACTTAGGTACTCTATCTTATTCCCGCCTTTGACGGACGCAAGCCAAAAAACTTGTGGTAAATTATCAAATAGCGCATTAAGAAGAATTTTATAATTAATATCTTGGTCCCTTAACTCATTTTTATTCAAATTTGCACCTAAATAATTAATTTTTTACATATTATATATGTATAATCCTTTTTAATAATATCTGTTCTCCCTTAATTTTATCGGCAAAATGGACAAGGATTTAAGCTTTAAGGTTTATTTTAGGGCAATTAGGTAACAAAGCAAGTTAAAAATAAAAGCTTATATACTAGTGCCAACAATACTATTAATATAGCTAATGAAGGATGATTTTGATGAAGAAAGATGTACCCTTTGGGACAAGACCTATAATAACAAATATTGTTGCAACTGGAAGATTTCCAAATGATGTAGATATAGTAAAGGCTTACGGGATTATTGACTTTGTTCATGCCGAATATAATCCTGAGACTTATCCGGCCCTTCTCGTGAAGGTCCTAATTCACGGCGAAAGAAAGCACGTTACAATCTATAAAAACGGTAAATACATCATTACAGGGGCAAGAACTGAGAAGGAATTAAATGAAGTATATGATGAAGTTGTCAGGATATTGAAGGAGAATAAGCTCCTTTAATTTATTTATTCTTCTAATTCTTCATATATTCTTTTAAACTCATCAAGTGCTGACTCCAAATCTTCTGCAATTTCTAAAGCTAGGAACTTTGGATCCGGAAGATTTTCTGAATCGCCTAGGCTACTGTCTTTTAGCCAGAAAATGTCTAGATTCGTTTTATCTCTTTTCATGATATCTTCATAGGTAAAAGCCTTGAATCTTTCAGTTTCTGTTCGCTCATGCCTATTTTCTGGATTATAGCATTTTATGAAATCCTCTAGATCTTCATATCTCAAAGTATTAGTTTTTAGGGTGAAGTGAATGTTAGTCCTTAGGTCATATATCCAAAGTTTTTCTGTCCATGATTCTTCACTTGCCGGTCTTTTATCAAAGAACAGTACGTTTGCCTTCACACCTTGTGCATAGAAGATTCCAGTTGGAAGCCTCAAAAGTGTGTGGACATCGCACTGTTGCAACAATCTTTTCCTGACTGTTTCCCCCGCTCCTCCTTCAAATAGCACGTTATCGGGAACAACTATTGCGGCTCTCCCGTTTATTTTCAATAGAGTTTTCACGTGTTGGAGGAAGTTTAGCTGTTTGTTTGATGTAGTTGCCCAGAAATCATTTCTTTGATATGTGAGGGATTCTTTTTCTACCTTACCTTCGCCGTTTACTATAGTAATGCTACTCTTCTTCCCAAAAGGTGGATTTGTGAGAACGATGTCGAATCTGTCACTTGGATCTGATGCTAAGGCATCGTCAGTTATAATTGGGCTATCTTCCCCACCAATTCCATGGAGGTAGAGATTCATTGTACAAAGCCTTACAACACTATCAACGATGTCCCATCCGTGGAATGTTCCCTCTCTTAAGAATTGTTTTTGTTCAACATCTAGAGGGTATTTTGAAATTAGATCGTGCGAGGCTAGAAGGAATCCGCCTGTACTACATGCTGGGTCGCATATTGTTTCACCTGGCTTTGGCTTTATCACTTTGACCATGGATTTAATTAAGGCTCTTGGGGTGAAATACTGGCCAGCACCGCTTTTGGTATCCTCAGCATTTTTCTGTAATAGCCCTTCATAGATTGCACCCTTTACATCGATTCCCATGCCCATCCAGGTTTCTTCTCCTTCAATAAGCATGACTAGCCTCTTTAGTTTCGCAGGATCCTGAATTTTGTTCTGGGCTTTTCGGAAGATGACTCCTATCATCCCCTTTTCTTTACCTAGAGATTCCAAGATGTGCCTATAATGAACTTCAAGCTCATCGCCATCCTTTTTTAGAAGGCTTTCCCAGTTGAGATTTTTTGGGATCTTTGATAATCTATTAAATGGAGGTTTAGTTTGCTCATCATCCATTTTAAGAAATAATAAATATGTAAGTTGCTCAACATAATCGCCATAGCTTACGCCATCATCTCTTAGGACGTTGCAGTAGTTCCATAGCTTTTGGACGGCCATTGATTCGTTAGACATTATACCAGCTTCTCCTGAACTAATTCTTCTTTATTTAATCTTTGCTTTTTTATTTTTTCTAAGAGGAGTTCTGCAGGCTCATCATTTGGATCTTGTGGAACAAGTTTTCCTTCAAAAGCTTTTTTTAGGATACTTTGGCGAAGGGTTTTGGATTGTTCTAGTTTAGAACCAACTGTTTCTTCAATGTAGTCTGCAAGGGAAAATAACTGTTCTATGTGTTCAACTATTTTGTGCTGTTCTTCGAGAGGAGGTAGCGGAACAATTATTTTTTTCATTTGAGATTGATTGAGCTTGTATCTAGTTGTTCCAGTAATGTATTTACGATAATCAAAGGAATTTAGATAATAGCAAATAAAAGGATTAACACTAATATCCTTTATAGCCCTTAAAACATGAGCATGATTATTAACCCAGGATTTCCCATTTATGAGATAGGCTTTATCTTTGATAAAATCTAAGAAAGGTGCACCATCTTCGCCTAACAATATAAGTTCTTCATCAAAGATATACTCATCAATCCATCCTACTTGCCCAGTTGAACCGTAGTATGGATAAAGTTGAGATTCATCTTTATTGTTGATTCTTTTTTCGCGTTCTTCTGCATTAATAGGAATCCTACGATTATCTAAAATATCGACGATGTTTTCTAAACTTGTCCAGACCCAATTTTTTGGTAACTTATCATTTGATTCTTCGGATTTATATGAGAAAAAATCAATTTTATCCTTATTTTCTTCTCTCCACTTTTCAGTGAGTTTTCCTTCCATAGCATATTTCAAAATAGCTTGGCGATATATTTTAAGTTTGTATTTGACTTGCTCTAGAGATTCAATACCTTTGTCAAGATTTGTGAAAAGCTCTTCTATCTTGTTTACTATTCTTTGTTGTTCGGCTAATGGAGGAAGAGGCACTTCTATTTGTTTTAATTTAGATGCATTAACATTTGCCATGGCAATACCTATGCTTTTTTCTGAAATCGCTTCCCAATAAATCGAGCTTTTTAAAAAATAAGAAAGAAAAAAATTGTTTATTATAGGTTTAAATCTTATGAGATAAGAAGCAAATATAGAGTTTTGAGGATTTTCTAATAGGTAACTGTAACCTACTGAGCCAGCTCTAGAAATTACAATATCTCCGTCTTTCAGTAAATACTTTTCAATATTTTCTGGCTCTTCTTCACAGTAGGGAACAGAACTCCAATCTATTTTTCCAGAAGTAATATCTGTTGTTCTAAGTAAGTGGACATTACCTTCGGTAGTTGCCCTAGTAGTCCATCCATATTGAGGATTTTCAGTAACTTCTCCTAGACTAGTCCAAACCCAGCCTTTGGGCAGTTCCCCATTCACTTGCTCACCAGTGCTTCCTGTAACTCTTCCATGACCTTATCTATTTTTCCATCAAAGATTTTATTCGCCTTAACAAGTCCTCCCTTATTATGAAACGGAGTCTGCTCAAGGTCATCTTTAGTGATGCTCATTGAAGTTGCAATGTGGTCTTTTATCATCTTTAGCCATTCTAACTGCTCGCTAGTGAAAGCTACCCCTTGTTTCTTTTTGTTTGATACCCAATCTTCAAATCTCTTGTCAACAGTATATGAAAAAGGTTCAAGGACTTGAATTTCTCCAAGTTCAAATTTTAAAAGAGACACAATATCCGTAAGTAACTTATGGGGTCCAGCACCTCTAACTTTTGATTTCTCTAGCTTCTCATAGGCCGCCCACAACTTATCTGTTGTAAGGTAATAAGGTGGCTTTTCTATGGCTTCAGCAAGCTCCTTAATAGCATCATAAGTTAAAAATCTTGTTGGGTAAGGGTTACTGTAGATAATCTGAAGTGCTGTCAGTTCATCCTTATTTTCTTCAATAAAGTTCTTGAAATTATTTACAATTATTCTTGCTTTTTCTGCTGCAAGGTCATCAAATCCTGCAAATAGGATTTCATCCTTACTTATATTATCAATAATCTGCTCATTCTTCTTTTTTATCTCAATAATCTTCGACCTAAATTTTGGATTGTCAAAGGGTTTACTTGCTTTGTTTAGAAGTTCTTCTGAAGCCTTGTTCAGCTGCTCCTTTGTGGGCTCAGTCGTATCGAACATCTTACACGCAGTTTCAATAGTTTTATCGGGATCAACAACGTCAAGAAGTTCATTAACAATTTCGTTCATATTCTTTCCAGTTATCTTTTGAATCTCCTGTTTCTCCTTTTCATTCATCTCTAAGTCGATCTTGGAAAGTCTACCTGCAAGGGAGGATATCATATCTTTGTTCTTTTTTCTCAAAGCCATGCCCATAAGAAGCTTTTCCAAAGGTACATTCTTAGCCCTCTCAAGCGGCATTGAATCAGTTTTGTCTGTTTCGCATACTCCAACAGCATCTATTATTACAAAATGAGTTTTATTTTTTGCATCAGAAGTTACCATTTGCAAATCGGTGGGATTAATTACTCTTGTCCCTCTCCCCTTCATCTGCTCGAAATAAACTCTTGATTTAACATCTCGCATGAATATAAGGCACTCTAATGGTTTTATGTCAGTACCAGTTGATATCATATCAACAGTTACGGCTATTCTTGGATTGTAAGAGTTTCTGAAACTTGCTATTAGGTCTTCAGGCTTCTCACCCATTGTTCTGTAAGTAATCTTTTTACAGAATTCATCTCCCTGGCCAAACTCTTCTCTGATTATATTTACAATATCCTCTGCATGGGAATCGTCTTTAGCAAAGATTAGCGTTTTTGGAACTGTTTTCCTGCCCGGAAATATCTCAGTAAACAATCTTTCCTTGATTGTTTTTATCACAGTCCTGATCTGGTCAGGTGCAACAACTGACCTATCAAGATCTTTTCCTTCATATTTGAATTCTTCATCAAGCGATTCCCATCTAACTTGTCTTGTTACTCTGTCCCTTTTATCGATGTAAAACCCTGCCTCAACAGTACTCCCCTTCTCAGTTATTGCAGTATTAATTCTATAGACATCGTACCCAACATTAACGCCATCTGCAACTGCCCGCTCATGATTATATTCCATCACAAGATTCTGATTGAAAAATCCAAGCGTCTGCTTTGAAGGTGTAGCAGTAAGGCCAATAATGAAAGAATCAAAATATTCTAAAACTTGCCTCCAGAGATTGTAAATCGATCTGTGACACTCATCTGTAATAATAAAATCAAATGTTTCAATCGGAATGAAAGGATTGTAACAAACATCAACTGGGGCACCATCAATGTCTTGGTCAAAAAGTGACTGCTCTTCAGCTTCACTTTCCATTTCAATCTCTCCCCTAAGCATTGAGTAGACTCTTTGGATTGTTGAAATGCAGACTCTACTTGCCGGGTCAATTACGTTTGAAGATAGATGTTGTACATTATAGAGTTCAGTGAATTTTCTCCCATCATCTGGAGTTCTATACTGGCTAAACTCTGTCATGGCCTGCTTTCCAAGATTAGTTCTATCGACTAAGAAAAGCACTCTTTTTGCATTTGAATGTTTTATCAATCTATAGACAAAGCTAATTGCAGTAAAAGTTTTTCCAGAACCTGTTGCCATCTGGATTAATGCACGAGGTCTTGTATCTCTAAAGGACTTTTCAAGATTTGTTACCGCCTCAATCTGGCAATCCCGTAATCCAAAAGTTATTAGCGGAGGCATCTCTTGCAACTTGCCCCTCAACGTCTTTTCATCTGATAGAAACTCTTTCAAAGTTTCAGGTCTGTGAAAAGAGAAGATTCTCCTTGAACGCGGTCTTGGATCTCTTAGATCAACAAATGAAGTTTCTTTTCCAGTGCTAGCATATACAAAGGGAAGTGGATTACCATAAGACGGGATGTCATCGGGCAAACCTCCAACATATTTTATTGATTGATCAGCAACACCCCCTAAAGGTATTCCAACTCTTTTAGCTTCAAGAACGCCACAAGATTTTCTATCAATAAACAGAAGGTAGTCTGCTATACCTGTAAGAAGTGGGAACTCTCTTACAGCAACACCCCTTGAAGCACCGAGGTCCATCATTTTATAATCCTGAATAATCCAACCACAATCAACTAGCATTTTGTCAATACTTTCTCTGGCTTTAGCTTCATTCCCCATCGAAATTCCTCGTAGCTTAATAAAATTAAATTATATCTGGACTTTTACAAATTTATGGATATGAATTATATATTTATTCAAGATTATTAAGGAATTTCACTATAAAAAACTTTTTCTTTTCTAATCATTCTTTCTTTGAAAGCAGATAAACACCTACGCATAGGATAACGATACCTGCTATCTGCATGGATGTTACGATTTCCCCAAGAACAAGAAATCCTAAAATTGCAGCAAAAAACGGTGTTGATAACTCTAATGCTCCTGCCTGTGCAGCTTTGACTCTTTTAAGACCTTCATAGTATAGAATGTACCCCACCCCAACTATGATTCCAATTATAATCTGATTTACGCTTCCAAAGTGGAACTCTGATCTGAATAGCAAATATATCGAGAAGAATACGGCCGCAATTAGAAATCTGTAAAATGTAATTATCCCGCAGTTCATATTATTAAGATACTTTCTTGCAACAATTCCTGTAGTGGCCCACGACACAGTTGCACCCACTACAAAGAGATCCCCCATAGTTCCTATCCTTAGTATAAGTAAATTCTGTAAAGTTTGAGTAGTCACAAGTAGTGCACCAATAATCATCACGAATATCCCGGCATAATCATACTTTGAATGCTTTTCATCCTTTAAGACAAAATATCCGATCAGTATGATAAATATTGGCTGTAGATGCCCTATCAAAACTGCATTTAGGACAGATATTTTTGTGAGTGCAAAGTAAAATAATAAATCTGCAATCAGAGTTCCTACAACAGCGATATAGAATATAACAGAAAATTCTCTTTTATTGATCTTTATATCCTTCCCGTTTGTTGAAAGTGCATATATCAGGGCTACAATAGTTACGAATATCGCCCTGAAAGCTGATGTCTGGACAACGCTAGCATTGGCATAAGCAAGTTTTGCGAATATGGGCTCAATAGCCCACATGACGCTTGCGCTGACAATTGCCAAAACTCCTATTTGCTTCTTATCCATTGGAGGGGTATACAGTAAGTATCTTAAAAAAGTTCCTATGATTGACTATTTTTTACTCAAAAGCAGTTGCAGAATGTCGTTGTAAATTGAAAATCCTTTTTTCCTTTTTTCAGAAAGAGTATAACCTGCTTCAAGAACTTCACTAGGCTGTGATGATTTAAATTCTTCTTGTTCTTCCAAAGCGTCCCTTTCCCGAATTTCTTTTATAGCAATATACGCTAAAGCTCCAAGGCCCAGAAGTAGAATCTTTTCTTCATCATCCATGCAATATATTTGTGGATTCAGAAATAAAAAAGTATTTGTTATACTTTATTTATTTTCATCTCTATCTTATCCCCAATACCAAAGTTTAAATTTGAGAAAGAGAATACAAAGGTTAGAAAGGTGAAGGCATGGACATTGTTTTGAGAAATGCTAGATTAAATGATAATAATTATTTAGTTGATATAGGGATTTGCGATGGCAAGTTTTCTCTGATAAAAAAGAGCATTGTTGAGAAAGGTGACGAGGAAATCGATCTTGAAGGAAGATTTGTTTCCCCGCCTCTAGTTGAGATACATGTACATATGGATGCAGCACTTACAGTGGGTGAGCCTAGATATAATCTTGGTGGGTCTCTTTTAGAGGGGATTGATATATGGGCAGAGAGAAAAAAGAGCCTTACAAAAGAAGATGTCAAGACCAGGGCGAGGAAAGCGTTGAAGTGGGAACTTGCAAATGGAGTCACTAGAGTTAGGACACATGTTGATGTTTGTGATCCCTCTCTAAAGGCCCTAGATGCATTATTAGAAATCAAAGAAGAGTTCAAGAATTATATTGATCTTCAGATAGTTGCTTTTCCCCAGGAAGGTATTTTCTCATATTCTGATGGAGAAGAATTGATGAGAAAAGCAATGGAAAAAGGTGCAGATGTAGTTGGGGGGATCCCACATTATGAGTGGACAAGAGAGGATGGCGTAAAAGACACAATATTTGCAGTTTCGTTAGGAAAAGAACTAGGCAAAATGGTTGACCTCCACATTGATGAAACTGATGATGGGCACTCCCGATTCGTTGAAGTTTTAGCAGCTGAAACAATAAAGAATAAGTATCAAGGAAAAGTCACAGCGAGCCATACAACTGCAATGCACTCCTACAATAATGCTTACGCTTTCAAGCTTCTTGGATGGATTAAGAAGGCAGAACTTAACATGGTCACAAATCCCCTTGACAATTCTGTTCTCCAGGCAAGATTTGATACCTATCCAAAAAGAAGGGGTCACACCAGGGTAAAGGAGATGGATGCAATGGGGATTAATATCTCTATAGCAGATGACTCGATAATGGATCCATGGTACCCGCTTGGGCTTGGAGACCCTTTACAAGCAGCATTTGTGTTTGTCCACTATGGGCAGATGTCAGGCTATAATGAAATGATGCGATTAATTGAAATGATTACAACAAATCCGGCCAAAGCATTTGGTGCAAAAGATTATGGGATTAAGATTGGAAATCCTGCAGACCTAGTCGTATTTGATGCTCCAACTGCAATAGATGCGATAAGGCTAGTTGCTAGGAGATACTTAGTTATTAAAAATGGTAAGACCATAGCACAAACAATGTCATACAAGACTAATGTCCTCTTAAATGGCAAAGAAGAAACAATAGACTTTATTAAATAATATAAATTATTAGATAGAATAAAAATTATTTACTATTTTTTAATTTAATTTTAAAGTATACCCGATACATATTTGAAGATAAACTTATTATGACGAAGAAAGGAGGTTTTAAAATAGAAGAGAAAAATAAGAAAAAGTTGACTACGGTCGCCGGCGCACCTGTAGCTGACAATCAAAATACAATGACCGCAGGCCCTAGAGGTCCTGTATTGTTGCAGGATGTATGGTATCTTGAAAAATTAGCTCATTTTGATAGAGAGTTAATACCTGAAAGGAGAATGCATGCAAAAGGCTCAGGTGCCTATGGAACTTTTACTGTAACTCATGATATATCGAGGTATACCAAGGCAAAAATTTTCTCCAAAATTGGAAAGAAAACGGAGATGTTTGTCCGTTTTTCAACTGTGGCAGGTGAACGTGGTGCTGCAGATGCAGAGCGTGATATCCGTGGCTTCGCTATGAAATTTTATACTGAAGAAGGCAACTGGGATCTTGTTGGAAACAATACTCCTGTTTTTTTCCTTCGTGATCCGCTTAAATTTCCTGACTTAAATCACGCAGTCAAGCGTGATCCTCGTACAAATATGAGGAGTGCAAAAAACAACTGGGATTTCTGGACATCACTTCCTGAAGCACTTCACCAAGTAACTATCACAATGAGTGATCGAGGCATCCCATTTTCATTTAGACATATGCACGGTTTTGGCAGTCACACTTTTAGCATGATTAATGCCGAGAATGAACGAGTATGGGTCAAATTCCATCTTGTCTGTCAGCAGGGTATTAAGACTCTGACCGATGCTGAAGCAGAAGCTGTCGTTGCTAAGGATCGTGAAAGTAATCAGCGTGACCTCCTCGAAAGCATCGACCGTGGAGATTTCCCTAAATGGAAGATGTTTATTCAGGTAATGACAGAGGAGCAAGCAAATAACATGCCTTACAATCCTTTCGATTTGACAAAAGTGTGGTATAAGAAAGACTTTCCTCTGATAGAAGTTGGATATTTTGAACTAAATCGCAATCCAGACAATTATTTTGCAGAAGTTGAACAAGCAGCTTTTAATCCTGCCAATGTTGTTCCCGGGATAGGATTTTCGCCAGATAAAATGCTTCAGGGAAGACTATTTTCTTATGGCGATGCGCAACGTTACAGATTAGGTGTCAATCATCATCAGATACCTGTAAACGCACCAAGATGTCCTGTAAACAGTTATCACAGAGATGGGCAAATGAGGGTAAACAATAATGCAGGCAGCACTATAGCATATGAACCTAACAGCTACGGAGAATGGCAAGAACAGCCAGGTTTTAAAGATCCACCACTTAATATAACTGGACCAGCAGACAATTGGAATTTTAGAGAAGATGACGATGATTACTACACCCAGCCTGGAAAACTTTTTAGATTGATGACTCCAGAGCAGCAAAAAGTATTATTTGAAAATACTGCTCGTGCCATGGGAGACGCTCCAAAAGCGATTAAAATCAGACACATCGGAAACTGTCTCAAAGCCGATCCTGCTTATGGCAAGGGCGTTGCCAATGAATTAGGGATTTCACTAACTGAAGTAAAATGATTCATTAATTTTAAGATTTAATTTTAATTTTTTATAAATATTATATATGACATTCTGAAATTAAGTCGAAACATTTAATAAAGAAAATTTGAATTATGTTTTTGGATGGTAATTGATTTAAAGAAAAAATATTCTTTAATAGCTAAAGATAAGGGATTCACCGATATTTTAAAATATCTCTATGGATTATATAAGAATTTGCCAATGCCATCGGCGATTATTAATCAGGATTATACTATTTTAGAAGTTAATCACAAGTTTTTACGTGTTTTTAAATATGAGAGGGATGAAGTCATAGGGGAAAATATTCTGGAATTTATTGTGCCAGAGCATAAAGAAATTTTTTGTAACTCAATAAAAAAATTAGATAATCTGGATGACATCTCCAACATAGAATTTGAAATGTTGGACAAAGTAGGAAATAATGTTCCTATCAGTTTTTCTGCAACAATTGGTAATAAATTCTCAGATACCTCTATAGGAATCTTTTGCATTATGGAAGATATTACGCAAATAAAGTCATGTGAAATAAACTTAGAATCAAAAAATCTAGAAATGTCATTGCTACTAGACAATATGGAAATACATGTGTGGTACCTAAAAGATAGAGAAACTTATGGATTTGTAAACAAAGCGCATGCTGATTTTTTGGGGTATTCCGTAGAATATTTAACAAACCGTAATCTCAATGAGTTTTTATCAAAAGAGATTGCAAAAATCTACACCAAAAGTAACAGTGAAGTTTTTTCTAAAAAAATTGCCATTCATACAGAAAAATGGATTCCCAATTCTAAAGGTGAGAATAGGCTTTTAGATATAGCAAAGACACCATTAATTGATTCAATTGGAAATGTAAAATATGTTATCTGCATTGCATCTGATGTCACAGACAAAAAAGCTGTAGAAAATAAATTGAAAGAGAGCCAGAATAGACTAAACTCCCTTTTTGAAGGTTCAATTGACGCAATATGGGCGTCAAAAGTAGATGGAACAATAGTTGAAGCAAATAATGCAGCTGCAAATATGTTGGGGTGCGACCTTAAAGAATTGATTGGTTCAAACATCTCTAATTTTTATGTAAATCCTAAAGACAGAGAATTATTTAGGCAAGAAGTTGAGAAAAACAAATCCATAAAAAATTATGGGATAAAACTTAAACGAAAAGACGGAAATGTAATAGATTGCGTATTTTCTTCTTCAATATGGACAAACTCCAATGAGGAGATATTGGGCTATATTGGAATTGTTCATGATGTAACAAATACCATAAAAACTACCAATGAACTTGTAGATTCGAGATACCTTTTACAGAATATAATAGATTCCCTCCCAGATGCTACGTTTTCAGTTGATAATAGGGGCAAGGTAATCTCTTGGAATAAGAGAATTGAAGAGCTGACCGGCATAAAGTCAGAAGATATTATTGGAAAGGAGGATCACGAATATGCAATACCGTTTTATGGCAAGCGTAGATTTGCATTGGTCGATCTTGTATTGAACCCTGAAAAAGAGTTTGACATAAGGTATGATAACCTAAGAAGAGAGGGAGATACGATTGAAGGAGAAGCAAAAATATTCAATTCCAAAGGAGAAATACTTGATGTATGGGCAAAGGCAACTACGCTTCGTGATGCCAGTGGTAAAACTATAGGTGCAATTGAAAGTATTAGGGACATAACAGAAGCGAAATC
>JBAYOH010000007.1:0-49326 GCA_041678455.1 Methanofastidiosum sp. | reverse complement strand
TGAAATCTATAGATTTTTAATGAACAGAAGGCAGTAATTCTGATTAATTACATTAGTAAAAACAGTTAAAATAGACGGCAACAATTAAAATATGCAAAACTAAGAAAGTTTTGCACATACCTCCATTTTTATTAAATGTACCGTAAAATATGATTTTATAATAAAGAAGTGATCGCATTATATTCAAAATATACTCCAAATACAATAAGTACCATCCCCGAAATCAAAGAAATATATCTTAAACTATTTTCATTTATGATTTTTTTCCCCCAATGGAGTGACGCAGAAAGTAAAAAAGACCAAATTATAACACCAAATAATATGGATAAACTATGTAATAATGTAACAATTCTAGAATAATTTTGTATAGAAGTCCCAAGTAGTGATCCAAAAATACCTACCCACCAAATAATTGTCATAGGATTTGTGATATTTAATATGTAACCAGTAAAATATGAGTTTCTGTTCAAATAATTACTGGGCCCTTTTAAATTAATTTTTTGGTAGTATTTTTTAATACTTAGAACCCCCAAATACATCAAGACTATGCCTCCAAATACCCATATTGCCCCTTTAATTATAGGAATATGGATAAAGTTTGATAATCCCAAATAAATTAAGATAAGATAAGTGGCATCTGCAGACGCTGCCCCCAGGCTTAAAATAAATGCAGGAGAAAATCCACTATTAAGACCTCTTTTAATTGCTTCAATTGTAACAGGTCCAACTGGTGCTGCTAATGAAATCCCTAAGAGAATATTCTGGAGAATATTTGCCATATTAAAATTCAATAAACTCTAACTTATATCACTTTGGATTCTTAAAACTATATTTTCATTTTCTTGAATGCATAAGTACCTAAGAGAATCATTATGAATGCAAACATGCTTATAACAAAAAAATCAAAAGCAAGGCTGAACTGGGATATTCCAATCATGGCCCCCCTTATACCATCCACAGTATAAGTGATTGGATTAATAAAAATAAATGGTGATAGCCAAGGAGGTAAATTACTTATTGGGAATAGTGCTCCTGATAAAAAAAATAGTGGAAAAATAAGAAAACTACTGATTAATTGAAATCCTTCGGGGCTCTCCATTTGAGATCCTATAATAAGTCCAATACTTACAAGCGCAATAGTTGTAACAAACAAAAAAATAAGCGAAATAAGAATAGAAATAATATTTAGATTTAGATTAGGCATTATCCCAATTGATATGAAGACAAAACCGATACAAATTAGAATTACTATTTGAATTAAAGTATCTGTAGACCCTCCAAGCACTTTTCCGGTAAATAAAGATGTTCGCCTCAAAGGTGAAACTAATACTTCTTTCATAAAGTCAATTTTTTTGTCCCATACAATATATACCCCAAAGAATACCGATGAAAACAAGGCTGTTTGAACAAGAATGCCCGGGTAAATAAATGACTGATAATCAATTTCTTGAAATATTCCTTTGAATGAAACTGCAGATCCAAGTCCCCCACCTATGACTAAAAGCCATAGAATCGGATTCACAATTGAGGAGATAATTCTTGACCGTTCTCTTGAGAATACCTTTATTTCCCTATACCAAAGTGCATATATCCCTTTTAATTCGCTCATTTTTTTATCCTCGCATGCATAGCCTTTTCAGCCCACCCACCTTCAGGAGAATCTTCTCGCATCCCTCTCCCTGTATAATGAATAAATACATCATCCAGAGTAGGTGAACGTATTTCAGTGGACTTAACTTTTCCAACAATGCTTAAAATACCTTGGACGTGTTTATTGGCGTCTTCAACTGTTAAACATACTTCATCATCTGAAACAGCAATATTTTTTATATAATTTAGTTTTTTTAGCAATTCAATATTTAAATTATTCGCTTTTAATTTGATGATGTCCCCGCCTAGCTCTTTCTTTAAATCCTCTGGTGTTCCTAAAACAATAATTTTGCCGTAATCTATTATTGCAAGTTTATCACAAAGTTTGTCAGCTTCATCCATATAATGAGTAGTTAGGACAATAGTAATTTTCTCTTCCTTTGCTAATTTTTCTATATATGACCATATATAATCTCGTGATTGTGGATCTAGGCCTAACGTAGGCTCATCCAAAAATAAGACTTTTGGATGGTGCATAAGCCCTCTTGCTAACTCCAATCGCCTCCTCATACCTCCTGAGTACTTCTTAACTAGATCATCTTTTCTAGCAGTGAGATCAACAAGTTCAAGAACCTCTTTTATTCGATCTTCTCTTAAGTTATCAGGCATATCATAGAGCCATCCATGGAGTTTCAAATTTTCATAGCCGGTCAATATCTCATCAGAACTTGGATCTTGGAATACTATCCCAATGGATTTTCTAACTTTATCCGAATCTTTAACTATATCATATCCGTTAATAGTGGCAGTTCCGGATGTTGGGAGTTTTAATGTTGTTAACATAAGAATTGTAGTCGTTTTTCCTGCACCGTTTGGTCCAAGTAGGCCAAATATTTCACCTTCATTTATGTTTAAATTAAGATTATCGACTGCCGTCAAATTTTCAAATTTTTTTGTCAGATTATTTGTTGAAATCATTTGGACCACATAGATGGTAATTATTTTAGTTTTAAATTACTTGTTGTTTTATTATTACAGATTCCATATCTTTTAAATATAGGAAAGACAATTATATTAGGTAACTTAGATAGAAAAGAATTGAGAATTCAATACGTCTGATTTTCAATATTAAAAGTCAATAAATCCAAAATATTATGAGAAAATGTCTGTGTTACTAGATGATATCATAAGAGAAAGAAAACAGAATGCAATTAACTATGCAAATTATTTAAAAAAATTGAGGAACTTGTTAAAAAAGTGAAAGATACAGGAGAAACAAAATATCCTGAATCAATTAACTCCAAATCCTTGAGATCATTGTACGATAATTTGGATAATAATGAATCTCTTGCACTTTCTATTAATAAAAATATTTTAAAATCTAGACAAGATAATTGGAAAAGCAATGCAATAAAACAAAAGCAGATTAAAAATGCAATTAAAAAAGCATTTGCAGAAGCTGGAATTAAAGATGAATCTGAAATCGAAAGAATCTTCAACTTAGCTGTGAATCAAGATGAGTACTAATTTAAATGAGATGAGAGTTCGTGATTTGGAAGTTGATATCGTTAAGAAGAATATAAAAAACACTCATCTTGGTGTTTATCCTCCAAATGGAAGGATAAGAGTTGCAGCGCCTTTACAAACGAAAGATGAAACTATTAGGCTACTAGTTATATCGAAAATGTCTTGGATAGAAAAACAACAAGCCAAATTTAAAAAACAAGAACGCCAAACAAGAAGAAAATATGTATCTGGAGAGAGCCATTATTTTTTTTGGAAAACGGTATTTATTAAATCTATTTTTGTTAATTCAAAACCTAAAGTGGAGATTAATAAGAATTCTCATATTGGTTTATATGTTAGGGCAGGTGCCACATTAACCAAAAGAGGAGAAGTGCTTGATGAGTGGTATCGCTTGGAACTAAAGAAAAAACTACCACACATTATAGAGAAGTGGGAAAAAATTATCGGTGTGTCGGTCGAGTCTGTGAAAATTAGAAAGATGAAAACAAGAGGGGGGTCATGCAATTCTAGCTCAAAAACTATATCTCTCAATCTTGAACTTTCCAAGAAACCAATAAATTATTTAGAATATATTGTCGTACATGAGATGATTCACTTGTTGGGGTAGCCATAATGAAAAATTTGAGAGCTATTTATCTTCTTTCTTACCACTGTGGAGACAATATAAGGCGGAATTAAATCAATTTCCATTGGGCCATAATAATTGGAAATATTAATAGTCTTCTATCCTTTTATTATATTACTTATAGATTTTTATTTTACTCCGTTTAGCAGCCCAAATCAGTTAAAAAATTGAATCTCTGGCCTCTTTTTCTTTGAAAATATCTAGATATCACAGAATATATCCTAAGCGATACTATTTCAATCTTCACATTTTAGCCCCTTAAATTAGCCAAAACTCAATTAAAATTTACCCCATCACTCTATTTTTAAAATCGTTAAAATCTTAAAAAAATCGCTTTTATAACAATATATATGTTATAATATATAAGATTAAAAAATTATTGCAATTGTTATTTAACATTTTTTATGTAGTTATAGTTTAGCAATAATGATATTTAATTACTAGTATCCACTACTAATATTAATTTTAAGTTACCAGGAGTAATTATCATTACAGAAAGCTTTATATAGTATTATTAATTAACAACAATGTACAGAATTATCTAAAATGATGAAAATTAAAAGGGGGTTTAAGTATAAGAAAAATAATATCAATTTTGTTAATTAGCATATTTTTAATCTCAATTGGAGCGGTCTATGCAGCAGAAGGTGATATACTCTGGGAAAAAGAATATGATAGTACTAAATTTGACTATGCCCACGGGATTGCAGTTGACTCAAAGAACAATGTCATAGTAACAGGTAAAAGCCAAGCAGGGAATAGTGACAATTACTACTATTATACCATAAAATATGATCCTGATGGAGGTGTTTTGTGGAAAAAATGGCATGGTGATGGCACCATAAACAGAGCCTTTGCCGTAGCTACTGACGGATTTGACAATGTAATCGTGACTGGACTTAAGAAATTAGCCTCGACTACTAGATACTTCTACACGATAAAATATGATTCAAATGGAAACGTTGTCTGGACAAGGGAGTACGATAGCAGTAGTAGTGAGGACTCTGCATATGGAGTTGCGGTAGACTCAAGAAACAATGTCATAGTAACAGGTAGAGCAAATAACAACTACTATACGATAAAATACAGCCAAAGTGGAGATGTCATATGGAGAAGAGAATATGATAGCGGCGCAGTTGATGAAGCATATGGGGTCACTGTTGACTCTTATGATAACATAATTGTAACAGGTAGAGCAAATGATAACTACTACACTATAAAATATGATTCAAATGGAAACGTTATCTGGGAAAGAGATTTTGACGGAGGATCTCTTGATTATGGCCAAGGAGTTGCAGTTGACTCAAAGAACAATATAATTGTGACTGGAAAGACCGATGTCCCGGGCAAAGGATACAATTATTATACTATTAAGTACGATTCAAATGGAAACGAAATATGGAACGCTAGATATAAAGGTGGATCTACAAACAAAGCACATGGAGTTGTGGTTGACTCATATGATAATGTTATTGTGACAGGATTTAGTAGATTGCTAGGAATTGGTAACATCTACACGATAAAATACGATTCAAGCGGTAAAATAATATGGCAAATATCTAAAATAATGAATCACAAGTTTAGTATCGATAACGAAAATGAAATGAACGGAGTAGCTGTTGATTCATTAAATAACATCCTAGTCACAGGGAGCATTTACAATGGCACAAATTGGGACTACTATACAGTAAAGTATGAAGGTACCCCTCCATTAACAAAATCACTACCAAAATCACTCCCAATGCACAGTATAATAAAGATACTCAATAATAACAGATGTAAAAATCACACAGATTTAGAAGGATGCCAAGCTGGATAAAATATCATCTTAATTTTTCTCTTTTAATTTTTTTATTTAATGGCCTAATCACATCAAAAATGACATTTTATTCCATATTCAAATATATTCTTTAAAGTATATTTTTATATAATTATTGCAATAATTTAATCAACAAAATGTTAGTATTATTTAAAGCATTGTATATTGCTGTATATCCCAATAATCAAAAGACTCAAGTATTAATTGAGTATATAATTCATTTGGCAGGTTTACTAAAAGTAATTTTATTATCGGTCCTTTATTATTAGTATTACTATATTATTCATTTTAGCTAGGACTTCAATCTTAAAGTCATAATAAATATGTATCAAAGATCGACATAGTTTCAGTTCTAATAAAACTTTTATCATTATTATGTGGGGCTTTCTTAATGTTTAATGACACTCTATTTTGAGAAAATACCAACTTATTGTAATAGATCATTGATATAATTGGGATAGTATAATAATAATCTAATACAATACTTTACTCTCTATAATGAACTAAGAAAAATAAAATAAGTAATAATTGCAATAATCTTATAAAAATATATTATATATAATATAATAGTATAAAATAATTGCATTAATATTATTGCAAATATTATTCAAAACAATATACTATAAAATATAACAATGTAAATTTATTGCAATTATTACTTAGCTTTGGAAATGACATCGGATACCAATTCCCAAAAATATTCTTAATCAATCCTTCCTAGGGATCTTATCTTGATACGTTTCATATTCTTTCCAGTTCCTTCAAGTAATTTTTTAGGATCTTTAAGCTCTACCTCCCTGTAAAATCTTAGATTAACATAGCCACCTGTAGGAAAAATGTAGCATATGTCTCCTTTCTTTGAATAAACTGGCTGCTTCCACTTTAATGATTCGTTTAGGCTAGGGTCTACAGATAAAATAATGCTTCTAAGCGCTATTACAATCTCTTTTTTGTCTTCTGGTAAGTTGTTAATATATTCGCGTATTTCTTTCGAAGCTTCGGTAATAGTATCATTATTATTCTTTAAAACTTTAAAAATCCCTCTAGAATGTATTTTATACTTTAATTAAGCCATCCTATGCAGTAAAAAAACTGTTTTTGCAAAATAATAAGATTTTTAACTTCTTGAAATAATATGAATTAGAGGTAAAATAGGGCATAAAAAGCCTGTTTACCCTACCTTTTTCCTAGTATTTATGCCCTAATTTATTGCGTATAATGTATATTATACGTAGTATAGGCGATTTTCGTGTAAATTTTGCTAAAAAAGCACGATTTAGGGTCTTTTTTAGGAGTACTTAAGACTACACTAAGGCTAGTAGTAGTAAATGCCATTATAGTCACGTTTGGCATTATTCAACTATGACGTGCCCTAGTTTACTTATTTTTAGTATACCTTAAGTCTTCTTTTTACTCAAATAAGCCCGGGGTAATTAGATAAAAAAGAATTTTAGTTAATTATTTGAACGCTGCATAAAGCGGTTTCGTGGAAGATAGTATAAAAAGTACTATTAGCAGTATAACGTACTGTTTTATCAAAACTGGAGAGTAAGCTCCAATGATAAGGCCAAATGTCATCGCGCTAATTTTAATAAATGCAATATCCCAAGCGCTTAATTTTCCCGATTTCATATCTATCCAAGACATTAATCCCATAATCCCCCCATAATAACCAGGGGTAAATAACTATTTATAGTTAACTTACAAAAAAGTTGTAAATGAATTCCGATTGCATTTTCATAATTTAGGAAAATGAGAAAAAAATTTATGGTAATCTAATTTCGATAATAATCTCTAACTCAATATCAATGGGTAATTGTAATTATTATTTATTACTATATTCTATGTTATATAATTTTATATAATTATTGCAATTTATATTAATTGATATTATGTAGATATACAGTAGAGCGTTCAAGTTTATTACATATCCCGATTATTCATAAGAAAATAGATTACTTTGCAACAATAAGGTACTATCAGGAAATAATGAGTTAATAGGGTAGCTTTACTAGAAAAAAGAAACTACAAATTAAAAGTATGGCGATTGAGTTTCAATCTCAAGATCTTTAAAAAATAAAAAAGTAGCATCGCTATAATTTTTAATTTATGCAATAATTATTCTAATATATATTATAAAGAATATATATTGTTACTAAAACGATTTTTAAACTTTTCTTGAATAGCTTCAGATAATTTTTAACAAATTTTTCAAAAATATTAATTTTAGTATAGTCTAATATTAATAAAAATATTTGCAATAATTATTTATTCATATATATTAAATAATATATATTGTTGCCAAACAGAAATTTTTTAGATTTTCAGTGATTCAAAAATAGAGTGATTAAGTTTTCTTGAATAGAGTATTTTAGTTGAATAGCCCGCCCTAATTGAGTTAAAGTCCTGTATAAGTGTAGGACGGATCTTCAGTGAGAATATTGTTTTATTTAGTGAATACCCATCCCTGCACCCGCCGCATATTATTTTATATTTACAAGTTCCACACTTGCCTTCCCAGTTATCTATGTTTCTCATTTGATTAAATACGCTGTTATTTTATCTTGTTAGCTCTAAGACTGCAGAAACTAGTTATATACAAATAAGAGGTTTTTTTTTTAAAACTGAATGTGTTATGTCGTCTATAACTGAGTGAACTCCTTTAATATATGGCGGAAGGGAATAAACTTCGTTAAAAGTTGAAACAGTTTTTAAAGAATTTCTGCTGATTGCGAACCCAAAAAGCCGTAAAATGGGAATCTGTTGTCTGTAAAGGTGGGATAAAATATTACATCCCCTACCTGGCATATGATTATCTGTAGTTTCTATATTATTGATTATATGTTCTAAAATAGGGGTATTGCATTTATCGCATTTAACGCTTATTTCTTTGGTAGGGTACTCCATCAGTGGATTTATGGTAAGAGAGTATAATCCAATATCCATTAATTTATTCCTTACCATCTCTATTTATCTTTTAATTTCTAATATATGAGCCTTTCAGATCGAATAAAATCTTTTGAATATCCTGCAAATCGCTAAAGTAATCCATAAATCGTTGTCATCATCTTTTGGTAGACCATAGTATGTTTTCCAAGTTCCATCTGATCTTTGATTTTCACTTAGATATCTTAATCCTATTTTGATGTCATTATCCTCTGGGCTAAATTTAGAGTAGGGCCCCTAACATTTCAATAATCCAAGGCCATAAAGATATTTCACTTTATTTTTTTACATGGGAAGAATATACAATCAAGAGCAAGACAAAATTGGCTATTGTGAGATACAAATACACTGCAGATGCCATTTTTAGCCCACGCATTATGAATCTTTATAGTATATAAAACAATCGATTATACTCCAATTAATGGTGTAAAATCAAGTAAAGCTTTTATAATATGGAATAATTTTCTAAACAGGCGTTATATTGTCCATAGTCCTTGAAGCCAAAAATTTAGAAAAAAAATTCAGTGACTTTATAGCAGTCAATAAGATCAATTTCAAGGTAAAGGATGGAGAGGTTTTTGGATTCTTGGGGCCAAATGGGGCAGGTAAAACTACAACGATGAAGATGATCCAGTGTGTTTCTCCAAAGACAGGTGGCGACCTCAAAATATTTGGATTAGATGTCAATCAAAATCCCAAGGTAATAAAACAAGTTATGGGTGTTGTCCCACAGATGGATAATCTTGATCCAGATTTTTCTGTTCTTGGAAATCTTATTCAGTATTCAAGATACTTTGACATACCAATAGAAGAGGCGAAAAAGCGGGCAAATGAACTAATTGAGTATGTTCAACTAACAGAAAAAAAGGACAGCTCTGTTGATAAGCTATCAGGAGGGATGAAAAGAAGATTAGTATTGGCAAGGGCTATGATTAATAATCCTAAGCTTTTGATATTGGATGAACCCACCACAGGACTTGACCCCCAGGCAAGGCACCTGATTTGGGAAAAGCTAAAAGATTTTTCCTCAAAAGGAATTACGATTATAATAACAACTCACTATATGGAAGAAGCTTCTAGACTCTGCGATAGATTAGTCATAATGGATAATGGCCAAATACTTGTTGAAGGAACCCCTAAAGAGCTCATTAAAAAATATGCCGGGGATTATATTGTGGAAGCTGAAAACACTTTCGAAATAAAAACCTGCCTTGAAAAAAATAATGTCAAATATGAAGTTGCAAATGAAAGCGTTGAGATATATAACGAGAACGTCTCATATATAACTAATCTAATATTAAAAGAATGTGTCGATAGCGGGGTAAAAGCAAGACCTGCCACATTAGAAGATGTGTTTTTGAAACTAACAGGACGGAAATTGAGGGAATAGATATGTTCGGGCTCAGTTACAGATTTTTGAAGCCGTGGAGGCGAAATATCGTTACATTTGCAAAAACATGGAAACTCAACTTTATTCCTCCATTTTTGGAACCTGTACTATACCTATTGGCACTAGGATTTGGACTGGGCGGATTTATTGAAAGCGTTGATGGGGTCCCTTATGCAAAATTCATTGCTCCAGCTCTAGTCTCAATATCTGTAATGAACGCTTCATTTTTTGAGTGTACATATACTTCCTTTGTCAGAATGTATTATCTAAAGACTTTTGATGCTATGATAGCTACCCCAATTTCAATAGAAGAGGTCATTGCTGGAGAGCTTTTCTGGGGCGCAACTAGAAGCACCATATATGCAATAACAATGCTGCCAGTTCTTCTAGCATTTGGTGTGATAGAAATGCCTTCATCTCTCCTCATAATACCATTTGCATTCCTTGGCGGGCTTTTGTTTTCATGCATTGCAATGTGTTTTACCTCATTAAGTCCAACAATAGATACTCTAAGTTACCCAAGTTTTCTTTTTATTACACCAATGTTCTTGTTTAGTGGTACTTTCTTTCCAATAACTGTTTTGCCATTGACTGTTCAGTATATAGCTCTAGCCATATTACCTTTGGCACACATAGTAATAATAAATAGGGCCCTAACACTAGGCGTTTTCAGTTTTTCATTAATAACAAGTCTATTGTGGATCATTGCTGCAACAGGGATTCTATTCTTTGTTTCAATAAAACTTATGAAAAGAAGACTTATTGTATAAGTAACTCACTTAGTGTTAGCATAAATTGCCGGGGCATATTTTAAGATGACTTCCATTCTTGGGTCATCCTCAAACTGATCGGGGAAACAGAAATTAGGCGCAACTTCATATTCATATCCTTGTTTCAGTAAACCATAAGTAATAAGCTCGCAACATACGACGTTTTTATCAAGATCTATCCTGAAATATTTTCTTAAATCTTTCTTGATTAGTCTTTTTATTAAAAATAAGTTACCAGTTCTGATAAATTGTAAATAGCTATACCCAAGTCCAAGGTACATCATACAATCCTTAACAAGCTTGTCTTTATCTATGTGGTCGGGGGGTCTAACAATAAGCATTTTGTCAGTATCAAGGTATTCATTAACTTCATTAACTTGAACACCGCCAATTGTGGATTCTACACTTTTATTGTAGCCAATATATAACCTGCAGTGTGGCCATTTGGAGCCTTTAACGGTCTTACAAATAAGAACTTCAACTGGATTTTTTTTATTTTTACTCAGTATTATGTCTCCTTTTTGTAACGATGAAATGAATTTTTTTTTGGAAGATGTCACTTTCACATTACCACACAATCATTATACGTGACTCGAATTATATAATTTTAGGTTATATCTTAATCTTTTATAATTTTTACCAAACATTTTTATAGATAAAAAATAATTCAGATAGTGCTGAATTCTCATTAAAGTAGGTATACGATAAGATTCCAAATATTGAATGGAGAAAGAATAATAATAGGAATTAGGTGATCTAAATGAAAAAAATATTTACAGTATTTGTCATAATATTTTTGGCAGTATCCTCTTTTGGTATACTATCTGCCCAAAAAAATGTAGCGCTTGTTGCAAATTCTATAGACTATAATCTTAACAGCAATATAATATCAATTCTCCAAAGTCGTGGTGTGAATATTGTTTATTTCAGTAAGACAGATACAGGTTATAACTCTTACCCGTATATAATTATACTTGGAGGGCCAGATGCACCCGACCATACAGGATTCTTATCATCCCAGATTCTTCTTTCAAACGAAAAAAATAATCTAAGAGGCATTCCAGGATACCAAATTTTCTACGAAAAACGTGATCAATGGGTGGCTAGACAAAAAGTATTCGTCATAGCAGGTAGCGATAGAGATAATACTAAGTTTGCAGTTCAGAGTAATCTAGTTACATTGATAGACCGGATAGTAGAAGATGCAGGTAGCCCAGCAGTTCCATATTACGCGATTAATTCTTCCCAGTTAAAACAGATGGTTACCAGTGGTGAATCACTTTTTATAATAGATGTAAGAAGTCCTGATGAATACCGCGCAGGGCATATCCCAGGCGCAGTGAACATAACAGGAGTCGAGTTGGGATCGGTACTTTCTAGTATTCCCCGTGACAGAAAAATTATAGTTTATTGTAGTACCAGCCAGGCGGCAATAACAAATGCACAGTTTCTAGCAAACAAAGGATTTGCAAATGTCTATGCTTTAACAGACCCATATTCAGTTTATGTAAAAAGTTAAATTTATTTTTATTTTTTCAAATATTTTCTACGTGGAAGTTGATATAATTCTCTTCTAACTAATAGTTTTTTCACTTTTCTTCTTTAAATTTTAGTGAAGTAGAATTGATGCAATACCTTTTTTTACTTGGTTTTGGTCCATCGTCAAATACATGCCCTAAGTGCCCCCCGCATTTACTACACAATACTTCTGTTCGGACCGCCCCGTATGTTAAATCTTGATGTTCTTCAACTTTATCTTTATCTGACGGCGCAGTAAAACTTGGCCATCCAGTGCCTGAATTAAATTTAGAATTAGAATCAAATAATTCATTTCCACAACCTACACAAACATATTTTCCTTTCTTTTTATTGTCTACGTATTTACCTGTAAATGGTCTTTCAGTTCCTTTTTCTCTTAATACATGATATTCTTCAGGAGTTAATTTTTTCTTCCATTCTTCTTCTGTGAGTTTGAACTTATTTTTCATTGATAAATCCCTAAAGAAATAGGATATTAAATCTTATATACTTATTTAATATATGCTGTATGCTGGATGATTAATGATAAATAACAAGATTATTAGTTCTTTGATAACTGGTGCCATTCTTCGAATATTCTGTATTATGGGGTAGCGCTAAGATAAGATATGAAAACTATATTTTTTTAATTGGCATGCAGCATACCAAGAGAGTCATGGGATTATTAATGGGTCTCGCAGGCGATATTCAGATAATAAAGAGATCTAAGAATGTTCTATTTAGAGGAGCTTTACTTGGATTAATTGTATCGAGCGCAATCTTTCTTTCAACTGAATTTAGAGATATACCAATTTTTCGCTGGGATAGTTTATGGCATTATTATAGACTACGCCATAGTGAAATATGGAAAAAATATATGATCTAAGGGTTATCTGGCACACCTAAACTGGATGAACAAGATATATCTATTGTTGGCTCGGGGAATATATCACCTTTTGGGATTTTATCCATTTCTCGATTCTTTCTTTTTTCCAACTCTTCTTTTTCTAAGATACCATAAGCAACTTTTCCTATTAAAGTTAAAGGTAATTCTTTTCTAAATTCAATCTCTTCTGGACAACTCCATTTTATTAAATGTTCTTGACAGTATTCTATAAGTTCTTTTGAAAATTCTTTTGATTCATTAGCAGGGTTTTTTAATGATACAAAAGCTTTCACACTTGTCATCTTATGGGGATGAGGAATTCCTATTACACATGACAAAGCAACTGCGGGATGACTATCTAGGACGTCTTCAATTTGAGAAGGGTAAACATTCATCCCCGAAGATATTATAATTCGTTTAAGCCTTTGTTTAAAATAGATAAATCCATCTAAATCCATAGATCCAGCGTCTCCTGTGTGTAACCATTTTTTTCCGTCAGGATGAATTTTAATTATTTTTTCTGTTTCTTCAGGGCGGTCTAGATATCCTCTCATTAATGTGGGTCCACTTATACATATCTCTCCCTCTGCCCCAGGCAGGGCCTCTTCAAAAGTGTCAATTTTAACTATCTTAACCATCATGTCAGATATCGGTATTCCTACGCTTCCTTGGCGATAGGCATTTCTGGGCATAATTGCAATACCCGATACAGACTCAGTTAATCCATATCCTTCTCTCAGAACAACTTTTCCTCCAGACTTTGCAACTGCATTTTCAAATTCTAGTTTGATCTCGTGAGGTAAGCGATCTCCACCACAAAATGCACCTTTTATACAGCTGAAATCGACCTTTGAGATATTTGGATTTCTAGCAAGTGCAGCATAAAGAGTTGGAACACCACCCATGTAACCTGGTTTTTTTGTTTTTATTAAATTTAGAACAACATCTGCAGAAAATTTAGGAACTAATATACATTTAGATCCCTTAACTAAAAATGTATGTATGCACACTCCAAGCCCAAATCCATGAAATATTGGAAGAATTGAAAGAATTGAATCGTTTTCTAAAATTGGCCCTTGTGCGATTCCCTGCATAGCTAGACAGTTAAGATTATAATTTGAAAGTTCAATTCCTTTAGGAACTCCAGTAGTCCCGCCACTATAAAGTATAACTGCAAGTTCATCAGAATTTAACTTTAGTTTTTCTATTTGTGGATAATTATTTCTCATCAAGTCTTTCCACCAAGAAACTCTTGGGTCAGAAGGAACTTTCTCTATTTTTCTCCCAGATGTTAGTTTAAATCCAATCTTTTTTAGAGTTGGAAGGTAGTCTGTAATCTTTGCAAGAATAAGCTTCTCAACGGAAGTATCGACAAGTATATCTTTAAAATTACCATAAAAAGCATCAAGGGTGATGGCATATTTGCTTTTACTTAAATTAAGATAAAATTTTACTTCTTTTGGAGGAGAAAGTGGGTGAATCATGCTTGTTACGCCCCCAATCTTGTTTACTGCATAGAAACAAATAAGTGCTTGCGGGCAGTTTGGCATGCAAATAGTAATTCGATCGCCCTTTCTAAGGCCAAGAGCATAAAGGGCATTAGCAAATTTATCGATATCTCCTAAGAACTCATTGTATGTTGAAGTATTATCTAAGAAATCGTAAGCTATTCTATTTGGGTATTTTGCTGAAGCGTCGTAAATAGCTTCATACATTGTTTTTCTAGGATAATTAATTGTTTCTGGGATATAATCTTCATAATACTTTAACCATGGCTTTTTTTCATACATTATTTTCCCTCCGTTGCAATCAAATAATCCTTAATAATCTCTTCAGATGGCGGCTTTTCAAGTAGTTCAGGATTCTGCATAAAATTCTGAAATAGTTCAATAGCTTTAACAAAGTATATTCCTTCACTAATACGATCATCTAGAGTACAGCCTATTCTAACTACATCTTTTACCACTAATTCGCCATTTTCATCGACTACAGGCGCTTTGTGAATCTTACCCAGCGCCATGAAATTTGAGGTATTACCGTATTCATACAGGTGATGAAATACTGAATCAAGCCCCAAACTACCAAGATTAGTAACATAGACACTGGCATACATGGGATCATCTTTTACAATAGAGGCTGGCAAAATTCCATAATAATCAAGACCCCTCCATACCCAGACTATAAATTTTAAGATAAAATCTGGAAATTTGATAAGAAGATCTATTTCTTTTTCTTCGTGCTTTTTTTCATCTCCTCTGCCATATTCTAGAGAAGTGGCCATTCGTTGAATTACTACATCTAAAGTATCCCTTGGATCAAAAGTAACTTTAATATTAGAATACCCTGCGTCCTCATCCAACTTTTTCTTGACAATCATAGAGATTTGTATCTCATTTCTTTGAAATATTCGTCTTCCCATAACAAATCTATTCAACTGAGGCCTCATTGCAACTGTTCTAACTAAGGATGCAATGAAAATATGAAAAAACTTAACTTTCTTTTCACTTAGTCCTTCATTGACTTTTTGCATGTATTCCAAAGTTTTCTCAACTTCAAAATAATAGTCTGCGTATATCGCCGATTCGGTCCTTGTTTTCATTACGAATGGATAAATTCGCTTATAATTAGGTAATGTTCTTATTTGCTTACCATCGCATCTATCGCCAAAGGCCATAAACAATCACCAATTGTTGGTACAATATTAGGCATTTGTCGTTTATATTTATAAGTTTTCCTTTTCTGAGTTTTTATGCAAATTCGATGCTTTTGCTTTGAATACTTAGTTGTCAATTTTACTAGAGTTATAATAAGACCCCTGTAAATACAGACAGTTCCATAATTATCCTTGAAACTGACCAATGGATCTAATTTGTCAAAAAAATCTCTTATATATTGGGGAGTTGTTTTTTATACGAATCAATAACAACATATTCTATTTTATAACGTTCAAGAGTAATTTCAAACATTGATGGGCTTGTATATTTGATAAATTTGTCTATGTGAAAAATAGTAAATTTGTCTAAATGATTGTGTCATCACTGTTGAATTTTCATCCGTATCCTTTCTAAGCCAATGCCCAGCGTCATCTAGAAGGCCGAATGAAACAACACTTGTGTGTAACACAGATACAGTTGCACCAAGCTGGGGCAATACTGCTATTATCATGAAAACAATAGCTGTGTTCTTTTTCTTATCTCTAAGATATAACAATGCCAAGTAAGCTATAAGAAAATATCCGGCAAGAGGGTATCTTGCTTCTTGAACGGACCATAAAAATGCAGATAAGAACACAAATGCCCCAAATAAAAATGTTTTCTCACATTTTTTTTATACCGAGTATCGAAAGAGGCAATATGGGTATAAACGATTCAAGAAAGAATATCGGTAAAGTTCTAGTGAAAAAAGTAAAATAGCTATTTATATGATTAATGTGGGGCATAAAAATAGCTGTATGGTAGTTAAGGCAATAACGCTCCTTTATATTCGAAAATAAAGATTACCCTAGTATTTGTATGCTAAAAATTAGTAACTCATACTCTCCCTAGTCTTTTATTTATCCCTTAATTAAGTTATATATGGCAAATGAATTTGATCAAGCCTATGGATTTATAATTGAATCATGTTATTATTTGGGTAGCATGTGCTCAGTTAAAGGAGAAATTGAAGTGTGGGAAAAAAAGGAAAAAGATAGAATCTTTCTAATAGACAAAAATTCTGAAAGATTCTTATCGCGGACAAAGAAAGACGACCCAGAGTGGTATGAAAATTCAAGAGACATGCTCACTTCGCTTATAGAAAGTAATAGTAGTATGCCACCCATTTTATGTTCGTACTAGTTCTTATTTTTATATATATTTTTTTAATTAACCTATATACTCTCAAAAGGGAATATTTATAAACAAACTTAAGTTGTTTAGTTATATGACCTATAGGGCAATTATTTATAATTCTGCCACTCTCAATACCCCTAAGAATATCCTTCAGTTCCTGTTTGGTGTTATTGCATATGTTAGTTTAACTGGTGACTATGCCTTACTAAAAATAGTGCTTGGGGCCTCAGGATTATCTTTGGGCCTAGGGGCAATATATCTGTTTAACGATCTTACTGATTATGAAGATGATAAAAAGAATATGATGAAAATATCGTGGAAAGCCATAGCCAATGGAAGTATATCAATTCACACGGCTAAGTACCTTATTATTGTTTTATCTATTTTAGGAACAACTTTGTCATTTTTAGCTGGAATGAACTTTTTTGGAATATTTGTAGCAATAATAGCATTAAATATACTTTACTCTTACCCATCAATAAGGCTCAAAAATCACAAAAATACAGGCCTAATACTCATTACATGTATACAGATACTGAAATTTTCTAGTGGATGGTTCCTTTTTACAAGCAGTTTCAAAGGATTTCCCTTTCCATTTATTATTTCGTTATCAATAGGATACTCACTTCTATTCTTATACTACAAGAATAACACCACCAATGCTAGAGAAATAATTAAAGAAAACAAACTAAGGGTGTTCCCACTTTCATTATTACTAGTCGGATTTTTACTAATATCCTTCTTCATGTATGCATTTCCCGTGGTATTCGTATTAATACTAGCTATGGCAGCGCCAACAGCCTTGTTTTACAATCTATCTAAGGATTACTTAGGGACAAAGGTGAACTTCGCTTTCATGTATGCAGGGCTTATAATTATCCTATTATCATTTCTTTTGCTTTCATTCCCCACAGTTACAGCAACAAACGATACACTATTAATATATTCAAGCCAAATCAAAGAGATACTAAGGCAAGCTATTTGAAAAAGGAGATCATGCTAGTCTTCAAATGGGGTTTAACGCCAGTTTGTCTGCCATAAATAGATATTTTTCCTTCCTTTATACTTTTGAATATTGAAGCTGTTGCTTTTTTTGATTCTAGAATAAAATAAGAGGAACCAAGTTCTTCAGAAAAATGAGAATCTGACCCGGCTATTCCTGGGATATTATTAATCTTTGAATATTTTTCAGCTAGTTTATTATGGGTTGATAAAAGAGTTCTACTATTAAAAATTTCGATGGCATCAATTTTGTCATTTATGGAATCAAGGTAATCTCCAATGCCTTTTCGAAATTTATCAAAGGGGTGGGGGGCGATTATAAAGCCTTTTTTTCCGTAAGCGATAGTTTCTTCTAAAGTCATGTTCTTAGGAATTTCTTCTTCAAGATTTAGTACAATAATTTCTCCTGAAAGTGTTTTTACTTCCTGACCGATTAATACCTTTATTGAAAGATCTTTTTTTTCAGCATAATCTCTTGTTTCAATACCGCCTTTAGTAGAATTGTGATCCGTAACAGAAATGACATCAAGACCTTTAGACATTGCAGTTTCAAGAATATCTTTAGGTTTCATGTTTCCATCAGGAGAATAATAAGAATGTATATGAAAATCAAGTTTTATTTTCTTCATATCTGATCCTTCTTAAAGATATTTAAAAAATTAACTTATATCTAAGAAAATACAATCAGAAAGAGTTTTATATAATCGGTTCATTTATACTACAATGCTAAAGGTACTTGTTGTAGAAGACGAAGTTGAACTTCTTGAATTGTATAATCTAATATTAAGCAAAGACTACATAGTGTTTACTACTGAAAGTGGTAGAGAAGCTATAGAGATTTTTGATAGAGAAAATCCAGAAGTGCTAATTGTGGATATAAAACTTCCAGATGTTTCTGGAGTTGAAGTTATAAAACACGCTAAAACAAAAAATCCAAATGTTGCCATAATAGGTGTATCCGCATATCGAGAAAGATTTAAAGAAGCTATTGATGCCGGAGCTACAACAGTAATCCAAAAACCTTTCCTTGTTAAGCAGATCCATAAAGTTATACAAGACGCTCTTCATAGTAAATAGTAACTTTTTTATATACTAATTTTTTCCCTAAAACTGATTATTATGACAGAAAAAATTGCTAATCCAGGGCCATTAGGGCTTGCCGCGTTTGGATTGACCACCCTTATTTTGAATTTTGTCAATGCAGAGATTATCCCTGCTGAAAGTATAGGAATGGTTTTACCAATGGGTATATTCTATGGTGGAGCATGCCAAGTATATGCAGGTATGTGGGAAATGAAAAAAGGCAACACATTTGGTGCCACCGCATTCGCCTCATATGGTGCTTTTTGGCTTGGCCTCGCACTAATGTTCTTACTTCAATTCTCGGGTGCAATCGCACCGGTGCCAAATGCAGGACTTGCCGTATTTCTAGGCGCATGGGGCCTTTTCACAGCCTATATGACAGTCGCAACTCTAAATAAATCTAGAGCGTTACAGGTAGTATTCATATCTTTAACAATTCTTTTCTTCCTGTTAGCTATAGGACAATTTAATCACACTGTGCATACGATAGCAGGATATGAAGGTATATTTACAGCATTGGCAGCATTATATCTATCTGCAGCAGAAGTAATCAATGAAACATACGGTAGAGAAATACTACCAATTGGTCAATAAATTTATATATTATTATTTCTATTTTTTTTATAGGTGTGTTTATGGGATGTGATAGTGAACTTAAATCAAGAATTCTTACCCTTATCTACCAAAGAGGCGAGATATCTCCTGAAAAAATATCGGACATAACTAAATCTTCTATAGATGATGTTAAAGCATGTGGCAAAGAATTGAAGTCAGAAAAATTAATTGAAGAGTGTTGTGGAAAATACTCCACCCCTGGGATTGTTGATGTGAAAGCAGAGTATAATCCAGGGGACGACGGCTGTTCAGGGGCAGGATAATCGTAATAGAAAATCTTATTACGTTAAATATCTATTTTATTTTATGAATTATTATATCTTAATCCCCTCATTGATTTTAGGATCGATTTTTGGCAGTTTTATCTTAAAACGATTTAAAAAATCGAATGAATTAGTTTGGTTTATAATAATCATATTTTTTACGATAAATATTTTGCTTGCTGTTTTTGATAGATATATTACGCCAAATTATTACTTAATGGACGAAATAAAAGAATTTGTCCCAGGTCTTCTTATGGGCATATTTCTTTATCTTATTTTAACTGTTTTAGGTATCTTTAAACGCTTAAAAAGAAGCAACAATCCAAAAAACATTTAAAAAAAATGATATATTTGGGATATAGTGAATACATGTTTATTTGTGTGAACGTAAATGGCATTTACCTTGTGGATAAGAAAGGCAAGATTAATGATTTTGAAGCTTTTTCCAAAAATACAAAATCTTCAGTTAAATCACTTATAAAACTTGAAAATGGTAAAGTTCCTTTTGAATTAAAAAAAATCTTGGAAAGAAATCCAGATTCGTCTTTTTTCTCAGAGTATGAATTAAAAGACAAAAATTTATTTCATTTTATGTTTCCAAATGAAGGCGGAATATCTTTTAGGGAACACCATATTAATAATCTAGAAAAAATCCTAATTAATGAAGATGAATACCGAATAAAACAAAAATCTATTCTTCAAGAGTTAGCAAGAATAAAAGTCACAAGCATGTTAGGGGAAAAAGACAAACTTATTATTCATGCAGTATATTCGCTTAATGAATTTGATGAAACAATCAATCTATTTCTTGAACGAATTAGAGAATGGTACTCAATACATTTTCCTGAATCCGTTTCAGTAATTCCAGATAACAAGAACCTTATTGAATTTATTATTAAGATTGGTAATAAGTCCCTGTACCTAGAAAAAAAGAATTTGCTGTCTTATGAACCAACACTTGATAATGAAATAATTGAGAGATCACTTGGCGTGGAATTATCTGATGAGGACCTATCGCAAATAAAACAAATTGCAGACTTAATTGATATCTTGTATGCCAAAAAGGAAATTTTGGAAAATTACATTATAAATCTGGTGAATGAAGTTGCACCAAATACCTCTGTCGTTGCAACTCCAATTATTGCTGCAAAACTTATATCCCATGCTGGCGGTCTTAAAAATCTATCAGGTAAACCCTCTTCAACTATACAGTTGATGGGCGCTGAAAAGGCTCTTTTCAGGCATTTAAAGACTGGTGCAGACCCACCTAAATATGGTATAATACTTCAAATCCCCGAGATTAGTAAAGCTCCATGGTGGCAAAAAGGAAAAATTGCAAGAACTCTTGCATCAAAAATAGCCATTGCTACTAGAGTTGACAATGCAAGCGGGGAATTTATCGGAGATGTACTTAGAGATGATTTGTTGAAAAGGATATCAGAAATTGAAAGAAAGTATCCCAATGCACCGCCTAAAAAAGAAAAGCAAATAACGAGGAAGTTTGATAGCAGACCCCAAAAGAAATTTGACAAATCCAAATTTAAAAAAGGAAAATTTTAAATCTTCTTCCCCTAATCATCTTTTATGCAAATAAAGATTAAAACTGATAAATTTGAGTTCAAAGCGATATTAGACGAATCAGAAACAGCAAAAGCAATTTATGAGTCACTTCCACTAAAAGCCAAGGGATTTAGATGGGGGGGAGAAATATATTTCTCAATTCCCGTTCATGTTGAATACGAAAATCCAAAAGAAATTGTAAATAAAGGCGATCTGGCGTTCTGGCCACATGGAGATGCATTTTGCATATTCTTTGGAAAAACTCCTGCATCTCTAGAAAAGGAGATTAGGCCTGCAAGCGCAGTTAATATTTTCGGAAAAATTGATGGCTCTTTAGATAATCTAAATCTTGTAAAAGACGGGGAAACTATCCTAGTAGAACGAGATTAAATGAAAATAATCCACAGAGAACTTGACAAAGGAATATTGAAGATACGGGTAGACAATGCGGACGATCTTTGGCATCTATCTCACATAATAGAAAATGGGGACCTACTATTCGGTAAGACATATCGTAAAGAGATGAAAAAAGGCGACAAACTAAGAAGTGAAAAACTTGAAAGAATTCCAGTAAAACTAGAGATAAGGGTTGAAAAAGTCGAGTTCTCAAAAGACGTGATGAGGCTTAGAGCAACTGGGATAATAACGCAAGGAGAAGAAGCTGGCAGTTATCACACCTTTAATATAGAAGAAGACTCAACATTGACAATTACAAAAAAATGGAAAAATCACCAGTTAGAAAGACTAGAGAGGGCGATAAAGGATACATTAACCCCGAAAGTTTTGATTGTATGTATAGAAGAAGGAGATGCAGACTTTGGCGTTATTACTCAATATGGGGTAGATTTTCCGGTTTCAGTTTCTAAAAGCATAGCCGGAAAACATGAAATATCCTCTAGGGACAAAGACAAACGTGAATTCTTTGCAGAAACTTCCTCTAAGATCCTAGAGATACTACAAAAATACAATCTAAAGACTGTTATTGTAGCGGGACCTGGATTTTACAAGGATGAGTTCATGAATTTTGTTAAAGAGTACAAATCTGAAATTATAAATAATATAATAACAGAAAATGTGTCGACCGGTGGCAGAGCCGGAATTTATGAATGTGTCAGAAGAGGCATATTAGAAAAGGCCCAAAAAGATCTTAGGATATCTCTTGAAACTAGCGCAGTTGAAAGATTATTCAAAGGAATAATAAAAAATGAAGGCGTTTATGGAATAAAAGCCATTGAAAAAGCATTGGAATACGGGGCAGTAAATGAACTTCTCATAGTTGACCAATTTCTTAGAAAAACTGAATTTGAAGAAATAACTGAAAAATCCAGAGAGCAACGAGCTTTAATACATGTCATTTCAAGTGAACATGACGCAGGAAAAAAGTTAGAGGGTATCGGTGGAATCGGAGCTATTTTGAGATTTAAGATTGATGAGCTCTAAATAAATAAAGTAAGAAAATACAAGGCAATAAAATTAGTAATACTCTTGATACTATTAAAATAGGCGGATAAGGGATTAGAGAAATAAAGACAAAGAGAGTGCTGAATATCACTAAAGATTTTCCACTATTTGATGGCCTTATAATTTTAAAATTTGAGATAAAGAGAGCAGATGTCACGATTAATAGTGTTGAGTATAAGTAAAAAGGAATTTCTGCTAGAAACAACAAAGTAACAAAGATAGCTCCTAGAGTAATAGGAAGGCCAAAATATTCTTGAGAATTTAATGCATTGAATCTTGAAAGTCTTAATAATCCAGATATGACATATATTGCTCCTATCGATAAACTCAATATGCCATTGTCCCCATAGCTAATAAAAATTAAGGATGGCACAATACCAAATGATATTATATCGGACAACGAATCAAGAGTTTTACCAAACTCAGCACAATTGTTCTTTCTCCTAGCTAAGAATCCATCAAAACTATCAAAAAAGATACACAAAAAAACAATCCTAGAAGCAAGCAAGATATTCCCAATTAGTATATGATATATGGCCAAAAAACCCAAAATTCCATTGGTGATTGTAAAAATATCTGGCAAAGAAACAAAAGCTGCAATCCAGGGTCTATTCATGATATCATTTTCAGTCAAATTTCACACGGATATCTTCTTTTATCGTGTTTAATACAAGTGAAGTATTAGTTTTATCGACGTTCTCAAAAGTTTGAAGCTCTTTTACAAAATTATTAAGTTGGCCTCTATTTTTGAATCGGGCGATAATGACGGCATCATAATTTCCCGTTACATTGTAAATAGAAACTATGTTATTGAATTTATCAAGAAGGGAAGCAACGTCCTGTAGTTTGCCCCTCTTTATTGTGACATTAATAACTGCAATAAAGTCATAGCCGGCCTTTGATGGATCTACAACTGGGATATACCCTTTAATAATCCCGTCTTCTTCCATCTTTTTAATTCTGTGTGATATTGTTCCTACTGCAATGTTAAGATTTTTTGATAATTCTCTAAAAGAAAGCCTTGAGTCTTTATTGAGTTCAGATATTATCTTTTTATCAAGTTCGTCCATAGCCCCACCGAATTTCTTACCCAGAATTAATATAAAAGCTTTTACTAAAAGGCTAGAAAGAAAATATTAAATAAAATTAAAAATTAAATTTTATAAGTTATAGAAATTGTAGCACTTATCTCTACATCTTCTGGTGGGATGCCTGTGGTTGATTCCTTAACTGCTGAAAAGACTCTGTTATATGGGACTACGTTGTATGAAGATTCACTCATGTAAGAAATCTTTCCAAGTTTAAAGTTTCCTGCTTCTGCCATAGCGTTTGCTTTAACTTGAGCTATTTTAACTGCTTCTTTAATAATTTTTACTTTGACTTCTTCCATTTTTGCATCGCTTAAACCAAATTCAATGTTGTTTATTCTGTTAGCGCCAGCTTTTATGGATGCGTCTACTACGTTTCCAACTTTGGTTATATCTGTAGTTACTACTTTTAAACCATAAACGGCTCTGTAACCTAACAAAGCAGGTTCTTTGTTAGTGGGATAATAATATTCAGGGTAGATACTAAATGTATCCGTCTGAATTTTGTCAGAAGGTATGCCTTCCTTTACCAAAGCTTGAATTACTTGGGCTAATATTCTTGAAGCTTCTTGTTGTGATAGCAGAGCCGTATCATTTCTTGTCTCAATATATACATATACTGTAGCTTGATCTGGCGCTTCTTTCAATACTGCAGTTCCAGTTACTTGCAACTGGTCATATTGCCCTTGTGATGCGGGCTTTAATACTGCAACAGTTACCAATCCTAGTGCTAGGATAATTGCTACGATACCATAGATTAGTTCTCTTTCCATGTATATCGCCTCCAATAGATAGGTCTTAAGAAACTATATAAGGATTATTATAAGGTTTAATATATCTTGAAGTTATATTTAACTTTGATTAAAGATATTTTTTAAGAAAATTTTGAAGTGACAATAATCTTTGAAGGGAAGAATGGTCTTCACCCAATTCTAATTTGAATCTTTCGAATACTTTTTCAAATGTTACCTTCTCACCATTGATAAAAAAGTTATCCGCATGACAAACTATTTTCTCTTCTATTGTTTCGGGCATGTAATTTCGAGGAGGCAATTCAAAGCTTTCTGCATCTTTTTTATCTATACCTGAACCAATATGTCTCTCACATATTAATGCAATTTTTTCATCTATGCCCATATCTCTTAAGATATCTGCCCCTACAACCCCATGATGGATTCCATTAGTCTTAGATCTACCAATGTCATGTAAAAGTCCACCAATTTGAACTAGATCTAAATCAAGTTCAAAATCTTTTGATGCTTTTTGAGCTATCTCTCCAGCATACTTAGAAACATTAATGCAATGTTCTATTACATTTTCAGAACAGTCCTCGGCTCGTAATAATAATATTGCTTCTTCTTTGGATATCATGATGATCGTTAACTGTCTTCAATTTTTTTGAATTTTCCCAACGCTTCTTCAAGTTCTTTTATCATTTCAGAGTTATCAAAGAAATCTAATTTTTCTCCACAGATATTACATTTAAAATTAAGTTGCTCTGCAACGTCAAACGGGACCTTGGAACAGCTATTCTTACAAGCAAAAAACATATTATCTTTTTCATATTCTAATAATTCTTGAAGATGCTCAGCATAGTCCTTCTCTCTTTTGTCGATTACATCTGGCGCCTTTGAAAGGTCCATCTTCCAATAATAAATGTACCAACCTGTTTCTTTATCTTTTATTCTTCTGTAAGTAGCTAGCCTATTGTCATATAGCTTATACAGCGCCCTTCTTACATTATTTATTCTTAAATGGGTGATTTTTGATATTTCCTCATCAGTTGCTTCTTTCTCGTAGATTATATTTGCAACTTCCACTCCTTCTTCACCCAATAACTCTTCAAGAAAATCAAATAGCAGTCTCTGATCTAATTCCATGATATCCCTTCAATTGAAAAATTTAAAGCAATATTTAAATACGTCGTTTTTTTATATAAATGTTTGCTTCTATTAAGGCTTTGATTAAGAGAAAGAGAGATATATTTAAACTTTTCGGCAAAGATAAAATTAATATTCAGGATACATATTTTTAATATGAATTGATTCTTTTTATTGATTGATTTTATCCAAATGATTCAATGTAATAATAATTTAGATAGATTTTTAAGTAATTTTTCAATCAATTTTTCATGCTAGGGACAATTGTTAATGTCATCGCAATTATCCTAGGGAGTATATTGGGTATTTTAATTAAATCACGGCTCCCTGAACGGGTAAATAAGATTATCTTTCAAGTTATAGGTTTATTTACAATTACATTAGGACTTACTATGGCCATTAAGACAAATAATTTTTTAATAGTTGCATTTAGCCTAATCATTGGATCTGTAATTGGTGAAATTATCGATATTGAAAATTATTTAGAGAGATTAAGTGATAAATTAAAAAATACGCTTAAGAATTCAAGTGATAAGTTCTCTGAGGGGTTTGTTACAGCTACACTGATATATTGCATTGGCCCAATGGCTATACTTGGATCTATAGAAGAAGGTCTTGGTAATTCTCCAAACTTATTGTTTGCAAAGTCTGTATTAGATGGAGTCGCATCTATCGCCTTATCTTCTGCACTAGGAATTGGGGTTATGTTTTCAGTTATCCCGCTTTTACTTTACCAAGGAGGTCTTACCTTATTTGCTAATTATGTAAGCAATTACTTAGGTGATGCTCTTATCTTTGAACTAAGTGCAGTCGGTGGAATATTACTTTTAGGCCTTGGAATGAATATTGCTGAGATTAAAAAATTTAAAGTAGTAAATATGCTACCGAGCCTTTTAGTAGTTGTTATGTTAAGTTATTTTTTTTTATAGGCATCTATGCAAAAGAATAAAAATGAACTATTAGTTTTATTGATTGTGATAAAATGAAAACACCAATAATTCTTGTTAACTTTAAGATTTACAATGAAATATCTGGGGCTAGAGGTCTTGAACTTGCAAAGATATGCGAGGATGTTTCTAGTAAAACAGGTGTAAATATCTCTATTGCCCCGCAAATTATTGATTTGTCTTACATCTCCGAAAAAGTTTCTATACCTATCTTTTCACAGCATGCAGACGATATCAAACCAGGAAGTGGAACTGGGAAAACAACTCTTGAAGGTATCAAAGTTGCTAAAGCCGTTGGAACTCTCATTAACCATTCTGAGAATAGACTGAAAATAGCAGATATTGATTCAATTGTGAATAGGTGCAGAGAATTAGAACTTATATCTGTAGTTTGCACGAATAATATATCTGTAAGTAAGGCAGTCGCTATGTTTAATCCCACTTTTATTGCAGTTGAGCCCCCAGAATTAATCGGTGGAGACATATCTGTCACTGATGCGGATCCGGGTATTGTTAAAAACACTGTCAAGGCAATTAGAGATATAGCCCCTGATGTGAAAGTCCTATGTGGAGCCGGTGTAAAAAATGGAAAAGATGTTAAAAAAGCCATTGAATTAGGGGCGGAAGGAGTTCTCCTAGCTTCGGGCGTTACTAAGGCAAAAAATCCCCGCGAGGTATTGGAGGATCTTGCTAAAGGTGTAATGAAATGAATATTATAGAAATAAAAAACTTAACAAAAAAATACGACGAAAAATCGGCCGTTGGTAATACCTCATTTGAGGAAATCAAAGGGAGAATATCTGGATTTTTGAAAGAGGGCCGATTTTTAACATAATAGTCATTTATTTGGTGTGTGTTTTTACTACTACGGTATCAGTATATCTGTTTTCAAAAGAAAAATAAATATTTTATAAAATATTTTTTGCTATTTCTAAAGATTTCATTGTTAGTTTCAACGTACTGTCTAGGTCATTTAAATCCACTATTTCCACGGTAGAATGGATATATTTTGAAGGGATTGAAATAACTGCAGTTGGTATGCCTTCCTTTGTTATATGAACAGCTGCCCCGTCGGTACTCCCGCTTGAGATGTGGGCCTGGTATTGTATTCCGGATTCCTTTGCAGCTTTCAGCAATATTTCTTTTACTTTTTCACTTAAAATAAATCCCCGATCCATTAGGTCAATAGAAGGCCCTTTTCCGATACTTATTGTAACTTTGTCAGCTTCTGTTTTTGGAATTGGCCCGGCGATCGTTGAATCAATAATTATAGCAAAATCACTGTCAATTCCGAAAGCAGCGGTTTTTGCCCCCCTTAAACCAACTTCCTCCTGAGTGGTAAAAACTCCGTACAAAGTATAATCCTGTTTTTTTATTTTTTTAAGAATTTCAATTAGTACTGCACATCCTGCCCTATTATCAAAAGATTTACAGCTTACGATATTTTCTTTCCCAAGTTCTGAAAATGAAATATCCCTAGTAATTGAGTCACCAGGTTTAATCCCAAGTAGTTCGACTTCTTCTTTTGTGCTCAGTCCAACGTCTATCCGTAGGTCTTCTAACTTTAATGCCTTATCTTTTTCTTCTTGTGATGTAATATGAGGGGGCTTAAGTCCTATTACCCCAGTGATATCTTTTTTTGAAGAATGAATTTTTACTCGCTGTGACCCAAGACTTCTTGGATCAAATCCACCTATCGTCTCAAATGAGATAAAGCCCCTATCGTCAATATATTTTACCATGAAACCTATTTCATCCATATGCGCTGCAATCATGACTTTAAATTTACCTGGGCCCTTTTTTGTTGTAATTAAATTTCCCATAGAATCTTCTTTTATATCGTCAACAACATTTTTTATTTCATCAATAATTATTTGCTTTATTGTGTTTTCATGGCCTGAAACTCCTGGCGCCTCAGATAGTTTCTTTAATAATTCTTTCAAATTAATCACTTCCTAATTAGATTTTAATTGATCCAGATATAAAAATATCCCTACTTTCTCAAAATTCAGATAATCTACATTAAAGATATAAAACATGTATGATTATTTTTTTCATGTCTGATGTTGATATTATTAAATTTATTGAAAGCAAGAAGAACTTTATTGAAAATACTATAGAGAGATACATTCCAAAAGATATGAACAGTAAGAACTTCAAATCAAAATCTAGGTTTGATATTGACTTTAAAGCTTTGGATTATGGCATATCGAAACCACTCTGGGACTTTCTTGGGTATGGTGGAAAAAGATGGCGACCCGTTCTTTTTCTTTTAATATCTAAGGCCCTTGACGCAGACATGAAAAAGATAAGTGATTTTTTAGTAATACCTGAAATTGCACACAATGGCACCATTGTCATCGATGATATTGAAGATAGTGCTGAACTAAGAAGAGGAAAGCCGGCTCTACACAAAGTTTACGGAGAAGATATAGCTATAAATTGTGGAAATGCAATGTATTTTTTGCCACTACAGGTGGTAGATGATCATAAAGATAAAATAGATATAGAGATACTCCATAAAATATACTCAATCTATCTAGAAGAAATGAGGAATCTTCACTATGGTCAGGCTTTAGACATAACATGGCACAAGGGCATTCTAAAAAAAGAGCCTAGTGTTAATGAATATCTACAAATGACAGCTTTTAAGACTGGAACCCTAGCCAGAATGGCCGCGAGAATGGCAGTAGCTCTTTCAGAAAAAGACGAAATAATAGAAGCTAAGTTTGGGCGATTTGCTGAGAGTATTGGTATAGCATTTCAGATCCAAGATGACCTATTAGATTTAACAACAACTGACAAAGAGAGAGAAGCTTTTGGAAAATCTTACGGTAACGACATAAGTGAAGGTAAGAGAAGCCTAGCAGTCATTTATTCATTATTATCTCTAGACAAAACAAAAAGGGACAGATTGATTAAAATTTTGAATTCACACACAAAAGAAAAGAAACTTATTGATGAAGCAATCAATCTTATAAAAGAAACAGGGGCTATTGAGCTATCAAGAGATACTGCAAACAAAATGGTAATTGAATCATGGAACGAGATAAATAGGGAACTTAAAGAAAGTGAAGCTAAGCTATACTTGAAAGCATTTTCTGAGTTTTTGATAAAAAGAAAAATTTAATTAGCCGTATATCTGGCCTAATTTTTCATATTTTCTCTTGTCGTATTCTCTTCTTACTTCTTCGGGTAAACTTGGAGATACCTGTTTTAATGCAGCCATGAATTGCTCTTTTGTAACTATCTTAGATGTGATATCCTCTCTTAATGCGGCCATAGCAGCCTCTCTGCAAATAGCTTCTATATCTGCCCCAGAATAATCATCTGTAAGCTTAGCAAGCTCATCCAAATTCACATCTTTTTCTAAAGGCATTTTGCTAGTATGGATTTCAAATATTTTTTTACGTGCCTTTATATCTGGTGCATGAACTAGTATTATCTTATCAAATCTACCAGGCCGCAATAAACCTGGATCGACCATATCTGGTCTGTTTGTAGCACCTATAACAACTACTTGACTCAATTCTTCTAATCCATCTAATTCGGTAAGAAGTTGATTTACTAGCCTTTCTGAAACTCTTGTGCCCTCCTCACCCCCTCTTCTGGGTGCAATCGCATCAATTTCATCAAAAAATATCACAGTTGGTGCTGCCTGCCTTGCTTTTCTAAATATTTCTCTCATCGTCTTTTCGCTTTCTCCAACCCATTTACTCAAAATTTCTGGACCTTTAATCGAAATAAAGTTAGCTTCAGACCCCCCGGCGACTGCTTTTGCAAGAAGGGTTTTCCCACATCCAGGGGGGCCATAGAGAAAAATACCTTTTGGGGGCCTTATCCCCATGCCCGTGAAGGCTTCAGGTTGTTTTATTGGCCATTCTATAGCTTCCATTAATTCTCTCTTTATTTCATCTAATCCCCCAACGTTATCCCACCCAACATTAGGAGTTACAACCATTACCTCTCTCATCGCTGATGGTTCTATCTTCTTTAATGCACTTTCAAAATCATCTTTTGTAACTTTAATCTTCTCAAGCAGTTCTTGCGACACTCTTGTATCGCCTAAATTAAAGTCAGGTAATAATCTTCTAAGTGATGCCATTGCAGCTTCTTTACACAAAGCCTCTAGATCTGCGCCTACAAAACCATGAGTCTTAGATGCGAGAGTATTCAAATCAACATCATCTGTTAAAGGCATAGCCCTTGTATGAATTTGAAGAACTTCCTTCCGTCCACCCTTATCAGGAACGCCAATCTCAATTTCTCTATCAAATCTGCCAGGTCTTCTTAGAGCTTCATCGATAGCATTTATCCTGTTTGTTGCGGCAATAACAATAACTTTTTCTCTAGACTTTAAACCGTCCATCAAAGCAAGTAACTGCGCAACAACTCGTCTCTCAACTTCTCCCGTCACTTCACTTCTCTTGGGGGCAATAGCATCAATTTCATCAATAAAAATAATTGCCGGGGCATTTGTCTCCGCATCTTTGAACATATTTCGCAGATTTTCTTCAGACTGCCCGTAAAACTTACTCATTATTTCGGGCCCGTTTATTGATTTAAAGTGGGCGTGTGATTCCGAGGATACGGCTTTAGCAATCAGAGTTTTTCCGGTGCCCGGAGGTCCATAAAGAAGAACTCCTTTTGGTGGTGAAATACCGAGTCTATCAAAAATTTCTGGGTGCTTCAAAGGCAATTCTATAATCTCTCTAACAACTTGAATCTTATCTTTGAGCCCGCCGACATCTTCATATGTTATTCCTGATATCTCATTTTCTTCAGATTCACTATATTGTGTTCTAACTTCTATCTCTGTTCCACTGGACACTCTAACTATACCTTGTGGGCTAGTTGAAACAATAATAAATCTCATTTCGCCTAATGAAAAGGGGGTCATTTCTAATAGATTTCCAATCATTTTATCAAAAAGCGGATCTCCAGTTTCTTTCATTCTTGATTGGCTGTTTACACTAATTATATCTCCCTTTACTAAAGCCCTTCCTAAAATATTTCTTTGGAGAATATTCCCAGGGATGAGCATTTGGGCTCCTTTTTGGGCTGGGGCCAGAACAACTCTGCCTGCTTCATTTGTATCTATTTTGGTTACTTCAACATACTCTCCCATACTTGCTTTTGCATTTCTTCTAATCAGCCCATCCATTCGTATAATAGCAAGATCTTTATCATCAGGATATGAATCAACAACTATAGCGGCTGTCTTACGTTTTCCAAAAATTTCGACTATGTCACCTCTTTTGATGCCAATCATGCCCTGGTATCTTTTATCAATTCTAACTATTCCTCTCCCCACATCCTGTTGACTTGCACTTGCAACTTTGAGTTTGACTATTTCAGATTCACCCAGTTCCACATAATCCCTCTTTTTTGATTAATCATATTCTATTAAAAATGTATTGGTATTAAGTCAAAAATTTTAGTATATTGCCTTTTACATTGAAAGGCGATAGTTTTATAAATTTACCGAAAGTTGAAATTTTACAAATGTTATAGTGGTTATCATGAAAAACATATATATTTCTCCGAAAGTTATCAAACAAGGTGAATTTGAACTTGTAGAAAGAAAAGGTGTTGGGCATCCTGATTCTGTTGCAGATGGAATAGCTCAAAAAGTAAGTAATGAATTGTCAAAATACTATATCAAAAAATTTGGCACAATAATGCATCACAATACAGATCAGGTAGAAGTCATCGGTGGGCAGGCAATCTCAAAGTTTTCTGGTGGAGAAATAATAGAAGATCCAGTAATTATTCTTTCAGGTAGAGCAACTCAAAGAGTGGGAGATGAACTAGTTCCCATTCATGAAATTGCAAAAGAAGCTACTGAAAAATTTATCCAAGGATTATTCAGAGGCGAAATGAAAGTAGCAATTGAATCCTTTATGGGGGAAGGGTCTTCTGATTTAAAAGATGTTTTTGGTAGAAAAAATTCAATCCCCCTATCAAATGATACTTCTTTTGGTGTTTCTTTTTATCCATTCACAAAAGTTGAACAACTAGTCTATGATATAGAATACTTCCTTAATTCCGATAAACTCACCAAACAATACCCTGCTATTGGAAGAGACATAAAAGTAATGGGTGCAAGAATTAGAGATAATACAACAATCACTGTTGCTTTAGCCACTGTTGATAAATATGTTGAGAACATCAAGGAATACATTACTTTTAAAGAACAAATTACAGAGATATTAAAAGATAAATTTGGAAGCTGTGATATACATTACTATGTTAACACGGCTGATGATGTAGAAAGAGGAAGTGCGTTTCTCACAGTAACAGGTTCTTCAATGGAAAATGGAGACGATGGCTCGGTAGGAAGAGGTAACAGAGTAAATGGACTCATCACACCTTATAAACCAATGTCAATGGAAGCTGCAGCAGGAAAGAATCCAGTAAATCATGTAGGGAAGCTATACAATGTTTTATCCTTATATATCGCAAGAGACATATACAGCAACACTAACTCAGGTGAAACTCAAGTCAGAATCCTAAGCCAGATAGGAAAACCAATTAATGAGCCACTTGTCTGTGATATATCAACAGAGAATGAACTTTCAAAAGAAGACCAAAAGGAAGTTCAGAAAATAGCATCCAATTGGTTGGACAATATCAGACAAGTCACAGAAGATATTATTAACGAAAAAGTTAATCTTTTCTAAATATTTTTTTATTTATATTTCTTTGTATATACTATTATAGTATATAAATTTAACCAATAGTGGGAATAGGACCGAAGTTAATCAAAATTCTCTAAAGATAATCAATTATATGCCTCTTTTATGTGGCATTTTTTGAGGATATTTCTATCCCAACGGGGCAGTGATCTGAACCAAATACATCATTAAGGATAAACGCTGACTTTAATGATTCAATTAGATTACTACTAATAAAAAAATAGTCGATTCTCCACCCAACATTTCTATCTCTTGCCTTGCTCTTATAATCCCACCAACTGTAATTTGTGGGATCTTTATTGAAATGGCGAAAAGTATCAATAAACCCTGCATCAATAAATTTGCTAATCCATGCTCTTTCTTCTGCTAAGAATCCAGAAATCTTTTCATTTTCTTTTGGTCTTGCAATATCTATCTCTTTGTGTGCGGTATTTACATCTCCACATATTATTAGCTTTTTACCCTTTTTTAGCAGATTACTAACATGACCTAAAAACATATCGTAAAAATCCATTTTATATCGTAATCTTTCACTTGACATTTTTCCATTAGGAAAATAGATATTAAATAGAATAAAGTCAGGGTATTCAATAATCAATGCCCTTCCCTCGGCGTCAAATTCTTCATGCCTAAAATTTCTCTCTACGGATAAAGGTTTTTCTTTTGTGTAAATGCATACACCGCTGTAACCCTTTCTTTCAGGAGATGAAAAATAAGAATAATAACCCGGTATCTCTTTTAATTCTTTAGGGATGTCTTCCTCTCTGGCTTTTGTCTCCTGTATGCACAATATATCTGGATTATCCTTCTCAATGAATTCCAAGAATCCTTTTTTAGCGATTGCACGTATCCCATTAACATTCCATGATAGTATCCTAAAATTTTTCATTGAATCACCTAATCGAAATCAGCATAGATTTCCCCAAAGTTAATTCCAGTGTTAAGGGGGGTTTTCTCAGATTCAAATCTTAAAGACCATCTCGCCTTGTGCAATTCTGGGCTTGCACTACCATTTTTTATCGCTTCATGTGATTCTATAAAAGCTGAGATTTTATCGATTGCTTTTACTAGCTTGCCGTCTCTAGGATTAAATTTGTCGATATTATACTTGAAATCAATATCATCAGGAATTACTTTAGTCTTCCCATTTAGATTAATTATATTATAAAATTCATTTTCGGTATACATCCTTATTTCATTATGCCATTCTCGCGGGATTAGGGGGTAAATTTTTTCTTCCATCTGCTCTTTTTCATAGCCTTTGATTAGTTCCTCTAATCCCTCAACTGATCTCTTCAAAGGTGAGTGTATATCTTTTGTAAGGACCTCAGGTAAATCATGAAACAGGCCTGTAAAATAATTGTTAACTCTTCTCTTTTCACATGCCCCAATTTCTAACGAGAATAAGTACGAGAGAATAGCAACATACATCATATGCCCCAATACTGAAGTCTTAGGAACTCTGTGTACATGCGCCCATCTTGACTGAAATCTGAGCTGACCTGAAAATCCTATAAATCTTCCAAATTTTGTATATGCTCCTGCTTTTATACCTTCAAGATCATAATATCTATTCTGTTTCTGTTGAAGGTCTCGCTCAATAGTTATCATTTCATAATCATGGACATTTAATTGCTTTATTATGTCAAACTCCCACCTAGTTGCATAAAAATGTGCTGCACTGAGGATTCTTTTGTTTAGAGTATTATCACTCTCTTTGAAATAATCTCTAAATTTATTTGAGAATTCTTCACCTAGTGGGCTAATAACAGATTCCAGTTCTTTGTAAACCCATTGATTCATTTTTCTGTACTTATCTTCGTCTTTTTTAAACTCGTATAGGATAGTGGGTTTTAAGTCAGTAATGACAATTCTTTGTAAAAGTTCAAATATACCGCCTTCTATGATCTCAATCCAGTTGAAATCACTTTTATTTTCTTCAAATTTGCCTAATATATAAGCAATTATCATCTTATGTCCTTGTTTGTCAAGCTCTACAAGGTCTAAAGGCCTTATTCTATCGTTCCACCTTTGCATATATGCTGCATCAAAAATTCTTAACAGTAAAGATTTTCGTATCATTAAATCACGACTAATTGACAAATATTACTTGTAATACATCGTCAATTTTATATAATTTATTTGAAAGGATCTCCGAATCTTTGTCACTTAGTTTTCCTTTCTTTTTTAGAGTGCATAATTTTTTAACAATTGCATTAATTGAATCAAAGGCCTTTTTGACATCTAGATCATTTCCCATATGCATCTCAAAAGATTTGGACAATTCATCTAATAGTATATGGACATTCGGAGAAGACTCCTTAGAATTATTTTTCGTTAATAGATAATTAGTCATATTTACAAAGTCATTAAGTTTTTTTGAACTCCTCTTAATTTTATTAAACGTGAAATTCATTCTTTTGCGATATTGAGAATAAATTAGGAAAAATCTAATATCTCTTGTGCAATAGCCTTTGTTAATTAGGTCTTCTACATATAACATATTCCCTTTTCTTTTTGACATCTTTTTTCCATCAACGAATAAATGATGGCAATGTAACCAATAAGGGCAGAACTCTATCCCGGAGTAGCTTTCCATGATAGCAATGTTATAATCGTGGTGCATTAATCTATTATCAATACCCCCGCAACAAATATCAACTTCGTAACCTAATGAATTTATAATAATTGCTGGGTCTTGAGCATTCCAAGCTGGCCACCCTCTACCTATTGGGGCATCCCAGCAGGGATAAGTTTCATCTCTACATGAATGCCAAAGAATAAAGTCACCTAAATTCCATATATTATTTGAATAATTATCCCTCTTGAATCTTATCCTTTTTTCTGGCCATTTGGACATATCAAGTCCATAAAGTTTTCCAAAACCATTGAAAGTTTTAGGGTCAAAATAAATATCTTCTTTATAGTAATATGCATTCCCTTTTTCTATCAGTTTTGTTATTATCTTAATAGCATCTTCTACAGTCTCAGTAGATCTTATTATATGGATGGGCGATTTAATGTTAAGGAGTTTTATTTCTTCGTGAAAGATATCTGCTATTTTTTTTGTCAATTCTTTTACAGTTACTCCCTTAGCTTTGGCTTCTTCGATTGCTTTATCTTCAATATCAGTAAAATTCATCAATCTTGTTACACTATACCCTAAATATTCCAAATATCTCTGGAGTATATCTTCAAATATAAAAGTTCTATAATTCCCAATATGCGGTTTTCGGTAAATTGAGGGCCCACATGTGAACATTTTAATTTCTTTATTATCTCTAGGTTTAAACACTTCAACTTTTTTTGTAAGTGAGTTGTAAATTCTAAAATTTGGATAAGCACCTGTTTTGAATATAGATTTCATGTTTATATTTAGGATTGAATCAATATAAAAAGTTACCTAGGTAATATAATCCGATAAGCGAATTATTCAAAAACTTGAATCTCTTTCGTTTTTTTAACGAATTCTCCAAATTTACCTTCAAATTTTGTAGCTCTTATGTCTTTATCATCAATGTAATGGTAATTACCGCCCCTTGGTTTACCAAAGATAATATTATGATATCTAATTTCATGATCTTTTAACCACTTAACAGTCACTTCTCTCTCTTTTTCAGTTCTTGAAGTAAAAAAAGTTATAATATGCCCTTCGCCGTACCATTTATTTATAGTAGCTTTCGCATTAGGAATCTCTTTTGCCGATTCCATTCGTTCAGGCTCTTCATTAGGAATATCATCACATATTACTCCGTCAATATCTATAATAAAGTTTTTTAATCCTTCTACTAGTTTAGGGCTTGTTTTTTTACCATTGGGGCCAATGTTTTCTCTAAGATAGGTCATTCTTTTCCCCCATACACATAATAAAATGATTTCAATACTATTTATAAGTTATTATTATCTATGATTTGTTAATCTCAAGAGATATACTCTATTTATAGTTTCAATGTTACAATTGTGTTTTCGATACAAAAAATTTAAGTAGAAAATATTAAATGGATTAAATTAATTAAGATTTTCACGCCTTATTTGTGCGTATTTTTTTAATAAGTCCTTTTCTTCGGAAGTGATGTTTTTTGGGATATCAACTTTTATTTTAACAAGCAGATCTCCAGTTCCAAATCCTCTTAGTTTAGGCATGCCCTTGCCTTTTAATCTCAAAATAGTTTCTGGCTGGGTCCCAGCTGGAACTTTAACATTTGCTTTTCCATCAATTGTAGGTACGGATAAGGAACAACCTAAAGTAGCTTGGGCTATCCCAATTGATTGAGCATATATCAAGTCTGCACCTTCTCTTTGGAATTTACTATGGGGAACTATTCTAATCTCAACGTACAAATCTCCAGGTGCACCCCCAACAGAACCTGTTTCACCTTCTTGAGTTATCCTAAGGGTACTACCGTTTTCTACTCCTTTAGGTATGTCTATATTAATTGTCTTTTCTCCACGCACGGTTCCACTACCGCTACATTTAGGACATTTTTCTACAATTACTTTTCCCCTGCCTCCACAAGTATTACATGCTGTAACTGTTGCAAAAGTACCAAAAACTGTATCTCTCCTAGCTTGAACTCTACCGGCGCCTCCGCAAGCAGGGCAAACTTTTGGAGGAGATCCTCCCTTCGATCCTGTTCCTTGGCAATCTGAGCATTTTAGTCCTTTGTTCATTTTAAGAGATTTTTTTGTACCGGTATATGCTTCTTCAAGTGTTATAGATATGCCTGTTTTTAGATCTCTCCCCCGCTGTGGCCTGTAAGTTCCACCTCTTTGACCAGAAGGCCCAAAAAATATATCAAATATAGAATCTCCAAAAGCGCCTCCACCAAACCCACCTCCAAAGATATCTTCTAAGTCTGAAAAATGAGTAAAGTTACTCCATTCAAATCCTTCTCGACCAAATTGACTATTTACTCCAGCATGTCCATGTTTATCGTAATTAGCTCTTTTATTTTTATCCATAAGGACTTCATAAGCTTCGGAAATCTCTTTAAATTTTTCTTCAGCTGCTTTATCGCCCTTATTAAGGTCAGGATGATATTTCTTAGCAAGTCTTCTGTATGATTTTTTTACTTCGTCGTCAGTAGCATTTTTCTTTATTTCTAGAACTTCGTAGTAGTCTCTTTTAGTCATCCTAACCCCTCAAAAATATAATAAAAAAATAAATTAATCTTTTCTATCTTCGTCTGTTACCTCAAAATCGGCATCATATACGTTGTCGCCAGCGTTAGTACTACCTTCAGCTTTTGGTTCTTCGTTAGATTGCCCTTGGGAACTCTGTGTCTGTTGATAAATCTTAGTACTTACTTCATACATTGCTTTGGACAATTTTTCTGTTTTCTCGTTTATTTCTTGAGAATCGCTTCCGTTCATAGAATTTTTTAATTCGGTAATTAATCCCTCTAATTCAGATTTTTTAGACGAATCTATTTTATCTGTAAAGTCTTTAATTGCTTTTTCAGTTGTATAAATTACCGTGTCTGCCTGATTTCTTGCTTCTACCAATTCTTTCTTTTTTATATCTTCCTGTGCATGGACTTCGGCTTCTTTTTTTAAATTTTCTATTTCATTCTTAGATAAGTTGGCTGATGCTTGTATAGTAATACTCTGTTCTTTTCCAGTTCCTTTGTCTTTCGCTGTAACGTTTAGAATTCCATTTGCATCTATATCGAATGTGACTTCTATTTGAGGGATACCCCTTGGGGCTGGTGGTATGCCACTTAAAGTGAATTTACCAAGGGTATGATTGTCTGTTGCCATTGGTCTTTCTCCTTGAAGCACATGTATTTCTACTGAAGATTGATTGTCTGTTGCTGTTGAGAATACTTCGCTCTTCTTTGTAGGTATGGTTGTATTTCTATCAATCAATTTAGTAAATACCCCACCAAAAGTTTCAATTCCTAAAGATAATGGTGTAACATCTAAAAGAAGTACATCCTTTACTTCACCTTTTAGTACTCCACCTTGGATTCCTGCACCAATTGCCACGCACTCGTCAGGATTTATATCTCTTCTCGGCTCTTTTGCAAAGTACTGTTTTACATAATTATATACTTGAGGCATTCTAGTAGATCCACCTACAAGTAAAATAGAATCAATATCTTCTGGCTCTACCTTTGCATCAGTCATTGCTTGCTGAATTGGTTTCATTGTCCTGTCTATCAGATCCTTTGTCATTGCTTCAAATTTTGATCTAGATAAGTTTACTTCTAAATGCTTTGGGCCAGATTCATCGGCAGTTAAATATGGTAGATTTATAGAAGTTTCAGCCAATCCGGATAATTCAATCTTTGCCTTCTCGGCGGCTTCTTTTAAGCGCTGCATTGCCATTTTGTCCTTAGTTATATCTTTCCCATACTGCTTTTTATATTCTTCAACTAACCACTCAACTACGCGCTGATCCCAATCATCACCACCAAGATGTGTGTCACCGTTAGTAGACTTTACTTCGAATACTCCTTCCCCTATCTCAAGAATTGAAATATCAAAAGTACCTCCTCCGAGATCGTAAACAAGAACAGTTTGATCTTCATGTTTATCAAGCCCGTATGCAAGAGTTGCTGCAGTAGGTTCGTTAATAATTCTTAAAACTTTAAGTCCGGCTATTTCTCCGGCATCTTTTGTTGCTTTTCTTTGAGAATCATTAAAGTAAGCAGGTACGGTAATAACTGCTTCCGTGATTTTCTCTCCAAGGTACGCTTCTGCGTCATCTTTCATTTTCTTAAGAATTTTTGCAGAAAGTTCTTCTGGAGTATAGTCCTTTCCACTAAGGACAATTCTTACCTCTTGTGTATTTCCAGGTGTAATTGTGTACTGGATAATCTTCTTTTCGCTATCAACTTCATCAAATCTTCTACCGATAAATCTCTTAACAGAGTAAGCAGTATTCTCCGGATTCGAAACAATCTGATTTTTTGCAACTCTGCCTACTAGCCATTCCCCCTTAGAAGAAACTCCTACAACTGACGGAGTAGTTCTTCCACCCTCTGCATTTGGTATTACAAGGGGCTGACCTTTATCCATTATAGACATACAGGAATTTGTTGTTCCTAAATCAATTCCTAATACTTTTCCCATTATACCTCACCTCATTTGATTACAAAAATATACTAATTATTTCTTTTTAGTTACTTTAACTCTTGATGGTCTTATTACCCTATCATTTAAAACGTATCCCTTTCGAAACTCTTCTACTACTATGTTATCGTCTGTTTCTTCTGAACAAATCGTAGCTAGCGCTTCGTGATAAAATGGATCAAATTCTTTTCCTATGCATTCAATCTCACATAACCCATGAGCACCGAGGACATTCTTAAGATCTTTGTAAATGAGTTCCATTCCTTTCAATACATCAACTTTATCTAGATTTTTCTTATCTAACTCGCTATAAGCTTTTATCCCTCTTTCAATGTGATCAAGTACATTCAATATTCCCATGATGATTTCCTGTAACGCATATTTTCTAGTATCGTCTTTTTCTTTTTCCGTTCTTTTTTTAAGATTTTGAAAATCTGCTTCGCTTCGCAATAGTTTGTCATAATGTTCTTTTGACTTTGATTCACTTTCTGAAAGCTGTTTCTCTAATTCAGAGATTTTTTTTTCAAGTTCAGTGAATTTGTCTTCATTATTTTCAAGGATTTCATTTTCATCAGTCATTAAAACACCTATAATTTTTTATAGATTTTATTCTCCCTTGGGAAGCCAAAGCAATTGTCCATGTAAGTTGCAGCTTTCTCCAGTCTTTCAAAGAGCTTATCAAAATCTCCTCTTATCTCCATCATTGTTCTTGTTAGATTTCCACCTCGGAGAGTATAATTTCTTCCACTTTTCCGTATAAGGCCACACTCAATTAGTTTGTTAAGTTGGTTAATAACGGCCCCACGAGACATTGAAAGCTCTTCTGCTAATTCGGTGCTTGAAATACCACATCTATAATCTGATTTTTCGACTATTATTCTAAACAATGTAGTTGCTGTCCTGTTTACATCTCTCCCAGTAACAATTCCTAGAGACTCACAGACCCATTCCATGTATTCTACTGGAGAATCTTCGAACGGAGCGTCTAAATCTCTGACAACTATTCGCATTGGACAGCTTCGTGATATGGCCACTTAAGTTCACCTAAAGTTAATCTAATCAATCTATTTATAAGATTTTCGGTTATATACTAGTTTTATTCAAATGGTACTGAACAATAAATATCCAGGATTATTCGTATCTGAGCACGGATAAGGGTCTTATCTTTGAGGTATTGTATGCAGGAATAATAGAAGCAACTACGGAAACAACTAATGATAAAAGAAATATGCTTCCCAAAATTATTGGGCTAATTGGAGTGCCACTAATCTGTAAAATGATAGAAAGTCCAAAGAATGCCATGTAGAGAATAACTAAAGAAAGAACCCCCCCAATTACACCTATTGCTAAATTTTCTACTGCAAGATTTTTTAATATTGCAAGATTACTTGCACCTATTGCCTTCATGATCCCTATTTCCCTCTTTCGGTCAATTATTGTAAGGTACATTGTATTTGAAATAACTATAATTGCAACAAAAAGTGAAAAAGATGCAAGTAAAGATATTGGGATCACTACTTGATCGATTAGTCTAGTAACAATTGATAAAACTTCAGAAGATTCAAACACATAATATCCCGATGAAAACATAGCCTTTACTTTTTTGGACATTAAATCTGCCTGACCTTCTTTTGCAATGATATTTAGTGTATATGTATATATGTCTAGAAATGTATCACTTAGAGCATTATAAGAAACAACAATTTCAGCGCCTTTATTAAATGGGCCTGCACTTATATTTCTGATTGTAAATGTCTTTTTATAATCATTTTCCTCTAAAGTTAGTGTGTCACCTATATTTAATCCAAACACTTGCGCCAATTTTTGTGAGATGACTATTCCATCAATGTCATGACTATCAAAATACTTTGATTCCTGCCCTAAATCTAAAATGTTAACATTAGTTTTTGAAGTAATTAAAATGGATTTGGCTTGATCAGGGGGTAATAGTTTGGCATAATCTTTTAATTTTATTTTATTGACTTCAATTATATTAAATTCTTTGTTTGATGAAGATTTTATTATTCTATCTATTGTCTCAGCGGAAGTTAGAATCCCTAAATTAGAAGACGGTAATCCTCCTCCTTGGAAACTAGGCTGGTACACCCCAACTATTTTCATATCAAAAGAGTAATCGTTATATTGAAAAGTAATAGTATCTCCAGCGTCAAATCCTAAAGTATCTACACATTGGGTGGATATTATAATATTATTTTTACCTATATCTTCTTTTCCAAGGAGTTTTCCCTTAATCGGCCTATAAGTAATTGGATTTAAGGGGTTAAACTCAAGGTTCCTAGCACCTAAATTTGCACCGGCACATCTTTCTTCCGCTATTTTACGTTTCTCTTCAGTAAAATTACTAAGATATTTTGGTATCGATTTACCATTCACTTCCGAGATACTCACAGAAAAACCAGAAAATTCACCTGTTGTTTTATAAACTGTTTTTACTTCTTCCATTAATAAAAGTCTTTCTTCCATGTTAGAAATTTTAGAATCCGGTATCCCATTTATTTGAACATCATAATCGGCAAATGATGCGAATGCATCAACTACAAAATCTTTTAGGCCTTCTCCAGTTGTAAGAACTCCTCCAACACTGCCTAGACCTATAGATATTGCCAAAAGAGCTGTTGCAATGGTCCAATGATTTCTTTCAATGCTCCTCAAGCCCAACTTTAATGAAACCATGTTAAATGTGGGAAATCTAGAAGTTAATTTAATAATATATCTAGCAACTATTGTGAAAATAAACATTAATAGTATTAAGCCATAAACAGCAAGTACAAGCAACATTGAACGTAAATTAATATATAATATTCCGCCAAAAATTAAGAAAGAAATAAATACGATTTTGGCAAATCCCAAATCCTTGTAAAACGGTTTTTCACCTTCCATGTCTTTCAGCACTATGATGGGCCTAATCTGGCTACCAATATATGCTGGGACTATCTGAAATGTCAGTACTGAAAAAACTCCAACAAGAAAACCATACACTAGTATAAAGGGATCTATAATCAAACGTAAAATCGTATTGAATAGTCCTTCAGCTATAAGAATCAATTGAGTCGATATTAGTATACCAAGTAGTACTCCGATTAGACTACCACTAACTCCTAGAAATAATGCCTCAAAAAGAAAGAAATTAATTACTTCAGAGCTTTTAATTCCCACTGCTTTCATAGTGCCTATTTCTTTCTTCCTTTCTTTCATGGATATGAACATCGTAGTAATTATACCAATTGCGCCTACCAAAAGTGATATTATACCAGCAAGACCAAAGAATTGCAAAACAGGTTTTAGCGTTTCAATTGTTGCTTCGTTCTGATCAATATAATTTGTAACAGTAATTTTGTATTTGTTTTGATCAATTAATTCAGTTTTTATAGACCTTTCGGCGTCATACATCAAAGTATCATTTTTAGTTTTAATGAAGATACTTGATGCGTCTTTTTCTTCAAGTTTAAGGAGCTCCATCATTGTTTCGTGTTTGATTATACCTACCCCAAAAATATCGGCAACGCCCCCTCCTTCTTTTACTATTCCAACTACCTTGAATTCAGTTCTTCCGTTATCTGAAAGGACTGGGAGAGTATCTCCAACTTTTAATTTAAGATTCTGTGCCAAGATATCATTTATTGCTACATCATAAGATTCCTTAATTAAAGTATTAAATTTTGCATCTTTTGGTTCTATAACAGGAATTTCATCATAAAGGGGGTATTTACCAAGTTCTACCCCTCTAAGCCCCAAAAAAGTCTGGGTTACGCCCTCTCTTTGTATATCCGTACCCCCTACCGTATCAATTAAATATGTATAATCTTGAATTGTTCCTGCGTCCTTCAATGATTGCACGAATTCCTCTGTTTCTTTGAAATCAAATTTGCCTATCCTGAATCCAATAGATTCCATGTCAAGCCTTAAATCACCACCAAAGTAATATTTAATGCTGCTTTGAAGGGTAAAGTTCACAGAATTTCCCATAAGACTAATTGCCACGATTGAAGATATACTTATGGCAATTGCAAGTAAAGAAAAGAGCGTTCTTTGCTTTCTTCTTAAAAGGGAGGTTACGGCATATTTTGAATATATACTAATTTTTGAGCTCTCCAACATTTTTCTCCCTTTCCAATCTACCATCTCTAATATAAATAATACGGTCAGCAATTTTAGCTACTTCGTCAGAATGTGTAACTAAAAAAATAGTAGAATCAAAATCTTCCCTTAATCTCTGAAATAGATTTAATATTTTAAGTTCAGTCTTAGAATCTAAGTTGCCTGTAGGTTCATCACCGAAAAGTATTTTTGGGTTATTTATTAATGCCCTTGCAATAGCTACTCTTTGCTGTTCACCGCCACTCATCTCTGTTGGCTTGTTATTTCTTCTGTGGCTAAGCCCTACTATCTCGAGAAGCTCTTCAGGATCTTTTTTCTTACCTTTAACAAAATATGAGGGTAGTGTCACGTTTTCAATAGCTGTAAGGGTTGAAACAAGATTATACGCTTGAAAAACGAATCCAATTTTTCTACCCCTAATTTCTGCAAGTTTACTTTCGGGAAGCCTTGTTATATCAATTCCGTCGATTAGTATCTTACCTGAAGTAGGCAAATCTAAACCTCCGAGTATACCTAAAAGTGTGCTCTTGCCAGACCCAGACGGACCCATTAATGCTACGATTTCACCCTTTTTTACAGAAAGGTCTATTCCGCGCAAAATTGGGATCTGAGCATTTCCAAGAGCGTAGCACTTGTATAGTGCCCTTGCATCAATTACTGGCGATTCCATTCTTCATACCCCTAAAGATTTCAAATTTATTGCCCGAATATCTATTTAAAAGACCCTTCTATTTTTGATTTTCGTCTTTTTCTATAAAGGTAAATTCCACCAATAATTATCGCGAGTATTATTACGGGAACAATCAATCTGCCTGCAACTTGTGCCTCAGATGCTTTCGGGATAGCATTAACTGCAATAAAGAATTCTTTTTCATCGGTATTGGGACCCTTTTCGTCGTTGTAAGTAATAATTAATTTGCATTTAACTTCGCCACTATTTGTGCCAGAGGTTAGTGCAAATACCCCATTGGCATAGTCATCTTTTGCAATTTTACCTAAGTATGCTTCACTGTCTCCAACAAAAGGAGATTCGATTTTAAGTTTAACATTATCTGCATCGCTTGTTCCAATATTTTCCATCTTCAATGTTAAGACAAAAGGCTGATTCTGCACAATTCTTGTTGGGTCTGTTGTTCTTCTTCCAAGTTCTAACTGGGGTTGACCACTTATTTTTAAACCAAGAACTTCATTTTGGGTATAAGTGGCACCAAGATTATCTTGGAAAGTCAAAACTAAATTCATAATGTGATTTTTTGGAATAACTGATTTTCCTATGGAAAGGTCATATGACGCAACAATATATTCGCCTGATCTTAAGTTTTGGAATGTTTTAGTTAATGATGAAGAAACTGGAACTATTTCTGAATCTTTTGTATCCAGCGTTACTTTTATCCACTGTAATCTGTTTCCCCCTACATTCTTCAGTCGGAGATTAATATTAAATATTGTTCCAAGGTCAACTGTTTTTCCTTTTACCCCATCGATAGAAAAGTCTTCAACACTAACAAGGGTATCTCCAATAACTTTAATTTCCATCTCCTTGTAGTAATTTCCTCTGTTTGTTTCAATAATTATTGGTATCTTGTAATTTCCATAAGCGGCACCACTATCGACATCAATTACGAAAAAAGCACCTTTTGGATTTGTTGTAAGATTTCCAATTACAAATTGGTCAGATTCTTTATTTGAAGCTGAGAACGGAGGAGAAAGATCTAAATAAACTTTTACAGTTTGAAATTCCAATGAAGTCTCATTGTTAATCGTAATAGTGACTAAATTATTTTCTGTGCCTGTATTGAGAGTTGATCCTTGAATTACAATAATATCAAAGTTTTTTTCTGTTGCTAAAACAGAAGTTCCGAATGCTAACAGTAACATACCAATTGTTAAATAAGTTATTAGTTTCATAATATCACAATTCTAAATTAAAATACGTACCTCGAGATTTGTATATTTAATCTTTTTATATGTTTTTCGACTACGGATTAATTAAGGTTAAACTTTAATATTTTTTCAATTTTAAGTAATATCACCGCCCCTAAAATAAAAATTTAAATGAGGATATATCAAAAGGTGAAAAATGGATAAAATATGTGATGTTAATGAACTATATGATGAAAAACAAACATTTGGAGAAAAAGCTTCGGATTGGGCTACTTCTAAAATTGATTCGTGGAGATTTATATTCGTACAATCTTGTGATCTTAGTAATATGGGTCTCTTTGAATATATCCGCATGGATTAATTAGTGGGGCCCTTACCTTTCGTATTCTTAAATCTAATTGTTTCTTTAATGGCATCTTATGCTGCACCTGTGATAACGATGAACCAGAATAGGCAGATTCAAAGATTAGATTGGAAGCATGCACAGATTATCCGATAAATCTAAAAACAGAAGAAGAGTTCAGAGCAATATTAGATAATCTGAATGCACAGAACAATCCTATTCAATTGATTTATCAAAAATTATCGTCTCTTGAAGATTCATTATAAATAACAAATAAATCTATTTGATGTGATAAGCTGAAATATAAAAAATTTAAGTTATTAGGCGTAATTTATATATTGACTCTTTTTCTATTTGAAGGATTAAATAATCTAATACCTAAAAACGTTATAGAATGGGGTTATTTTGGCATATTTATCTCTGGTATTTTTTATGTATTTTCTTTTACTGCCCCTGTTGCAACTGCTTTAATCTTAATTTTTTCGGTTAATAAAAATATTATACTGCTAGGTTTAATTGCCGGCATTGGTTCTTTATTGGGAGATGTATTAATATTCCATTTTATTAGGGTATCATTTTCTGACGAAATAAAAGAATTATCTTAAAAAAAATTCCCAAACGATATCAGAAATCTCTAGCATATATTTTAGGAGCCTTTTTTATAGCAACGCCACTTCCTGATGAAATTGGAGTCACGATTCTTGCTTCTTCTAAGGATGTAAAAATGAGCCATTTTGGTATCATATCGTATATTCTTAATACAGGCGGTATTTTTTTGATAATTTTATTAAGAAATTTATTATGAGGATATTATTGAAAAGTGACCACAATTATACAAATATTAAACCTTACCTTTAAAAGGTCTTTATTTGTTTATAGTAAACATGCTAAAACACCTAGTTGTGATAGGTGCTGGAGCTGCTGGGCTACCCGTTGCATCGCAAGTTAGAAGAAAAGATAAAGAAATAGAAATAACTGTCATTACTGCTCGTGAATATTTTGCTTATAGTCCCTGCGGTATACCATTTGTAATTTCTGGAATGATAAATTCTTTTGAGACCCTTATTCTTAGGGATATGAAGTACTACGAAGAAATGAATATTAAAATTTTAAATAAAACTACAGTAGATAAGATAGATTTGGACAATTGTGAAATCTTTTTTGGAAATGAGAAATTAAAATATGATATATTAGTTGTAGCTAGTGGTGCAAAACCAATAATACCGCCGGTACCAGGAATAGATCTTGATGGCGTATATTTTTTAAATTCATTGGAGGATGCCTTGAAACTTTCAAATTCATTGAAAAATACAAAATCACCAACTATTATAGGTGCTGGTGCAATTGGTCTTGAGATGGCGCACGCCTTTCTAAAAAAAGGCCTTATACCAAGGATTATTGAAATGAAAGATCGGGTCCTCCCGAACATGTTAGATAAAGACATGAGCAATATTGTAGAAGACTATTTATCTCCTCTAAATATGAAAATTCACACATCTACAATTGCTTCCTCTATTTTGGGTGAGAAAAAAGTAAGCCATGTAAAGGCCAATGGAAATGAGTTCGAATCAGATTTAGTCCTCGTATCTGTAGGGGTCAGACCAAATGTTGAATTAGCAAAGAACGCAGGCATTGAAACAGGAAACACAGGAGGAATTATTACGGATGCTTCGCTAAGGGTAAAAAGAAAAGGTAAATTTGTTAAGAATGTATATGCATGCGGTAATTGTGTTGAAGTTACAGACATTATTACTCATAAATCAACAATTAGTGCATTGGGATCAACGGCAATTCGACAAGGTGTGGTAGTGGCGGATAATATTTTGGGTAAAAACTCCGTTTTTGGACCGATATCAAGTCCAAGTATAGCAGTAATTGGTGAATTAGAAGTTGGTGCGGTGGGAGTTACAAAAGAAAAGGCTCTTGAATACGGAATTGTTCCAATCGAGGGTAATGCTAAAGGATTAACAAGGGCTAAATATTACCCAAGAGGAGAAGATATTTATGTCAAAATTCTATCAGACAGCGATTACAGAGTCATTGGCGCACAAGTTATTTCAAAAGAGGGGGTTAAAGGGAGGATTGATGCCATGTCCCTTTTAATAGGCAGAAAAACAACTGTGCATCAAGTTGCAACTTCTGAAACGTCCTACGCTCCACCCATCTCAAGTGCTTTGGACCCACTGATAATGGCTGCAAGAAAAATAATTGATTCTGATTGAATATCTAAATTAATATATCAACTAAAAATCTTATATATTTTAAAAATAAATAATTCTTTAATAAATATGAGGTATGTGCAAAATAGATTTCTAAAATGGTTAATTTTAAATACTTAGGGGTTTGGTTTGGGGTTGTGCTCGCACCCAAACCATACTGAAAGCAATTTTTGATGAATATAAAGA
>JBAYOH010000006.1:0-52957 GCA_041678455.1 Methanofastidiosum sp. | reverse complement strand
AATATTTATAATCTTCAACATGTTCTTTGAAATTTATTGCGGGGGATACTCCAACTGTTGTTCCGCCAACTTCTTTTGCACCCATTGTAGCTTCAAATGGTAGTCCTGGACATGCTCCTGAAAAAAGTATCAGATTATTTTTTGCAATGGCCCTTCCAAGCGCTCTTGCAGCAAGCCTTACATCACTTCCTATGCTGCCGCTTGCAGAGCCTATAACTCCTATCTGGTATCTCCTAATACTAAATCCCCCTTCAGATGGCCTTCTTAAAGTAGTTCACTCTGGGCTCATAAAGGTCTCCCCTTGAAAGGAGTTCCCTTACGGCGTTATCAATGTCGTCTGCTAGATAATCATCTTTTAGCTCGTAAAGTATGAGGTCAAGCACTACACCATCCCCTTCGTCAAGTTTTTCTAGAGCCTCCATCACCCTTGATTCAATTGCCGTGTCAGAATCAAAGATACGGCTTTCTTCTGCATTTTCCACTAGATAATTAAGCTCCTCAATGGCGTCTATTAGGCCAGGATTTATCCCCTCTATTTTGGCACGGTCCATTGCTTTTCTCACATTCTTTTCTTCGTCATATATTTTCTGGGCTATTTTGAAATATTTCTTCTGTCTGATTGTAGTAAGGATAGATTCAGCCCTGTGAAGGGTCAGCATGTTCGGAGAAACTACAGATAAAACTTCAAGATTAAGTTGTTTTTTACCCTGCCACTCACTGAGTTTTGCCATGAACTGGACAAGGTCACCTTTCTTAATTGGCTTTAGCAGTTTGGTATTCTCCCTAAATGCAAGGGCAACTATGCTCTGTGTTCCATCATCTAAGAAAACAGAACCGTAAGTACCATCCTCTGATAACCTGGGCTCTGCCATTATAGTTGCAACGCCTTTTAACCTGTAAACCTTTAATCCATCGTGGGTAATAACATAATTAGTTGCAAAATCATCCTCTGGTTTTACAAAATAACCTTTGTGGATCTCGGCCAGAGGAAGTCTTGAAGATGGCATCCTCTTTTTCATTGATAGACCTCCTTCTCAATCTGCTGAACTTTTCTAAAGAGGTCAAGATTGAAATCAGTAAAATCTTGAATTATATCAGAGTCCACAATTATCTGTCCACCTTCCTTGTAGGGGCTTCCTACAACTCTCAGAATTTTTTCCATGTCATGTAGGTTATCTGATGAAACACTTACCGCCCCTGTTCCATCATCTAGAATCAGTATATAGGTGGAAGGATCAATGGATACAACTACGCCAATGAAAGAAACTAAGGTTTCATCTCCCTTGATTTCACGTATCTCTTTCTCAATAGAGTAATTTTGCTTCATTGCATCTCCTTTCCTATGTTGTCTAATACCATCTCTATCTCTTCTTCTAAATCAAAATCAAATATATTGTGTGCTTGGAATACGCTTCCAATATATTCATTTTCTGCAACGTTTCCAGAAATTAATACCTCTTTTCCCAACAAATTGTAATGATTGTCAGATAGATAAGCCTCTCCTGCATTTTTGAAATTAAAACCTTTTTCAAGATAGCTCTTTACGCCCTGGTAAATTTGATCAGCACTCACGCCCAATACTTTCTCAGCCTTGTCTTTGAAAAATGAAGCCCTGATGTACCCTGTTGAATCGTCTATGCCTATGTCCAATATGACAACTTTTATCGGCGATACCTCTAACTTGCAGTGTTTGCAGAATCCTTCCTGTGGAGCATCCATTTTTTTAAAGCATGTGGGGCATCCGTCATAAAAGAATACGGAGTAAAGTTTGGCTATTGTTCCCCTAATCTCCTTGAACTTGTCACCGGGATTTAATTCAGATACCATCGTTCTCTCATATTTTAAAGATTTAATGGTAGATGTATCTGGTAAAGATGATTCATCAATCCCTTCAGGATTAACAATTACCTTGCTTTTTGAAGTAATAAAAAGCTGGGGACCCTTCATTCCGCCTTTAACCTGCCCAGCGATTATCTTTATGATGTCGCCTCTGTTCACTGTTTCAGAACATTTAACAGCATTCTCATCCCAGAATACGACGGGAATTTCTCCAGTTTTATCTGAAACAATAACATTTAGAACTACCCCTTGAGAACCATCGTCCCTTGTAAACTCTTTTGGGGCATACTTTCTTGAAATTCGCCCCAAGACATTAACATCTTTCATTCCCTCTTTTAGTGAATCGATTTTTAGGTCTTCTTTCCCAGGTAGGGCTATCCCTTCATCGGAAGCTATTATAGAAAGGATCCCTTTTGTTGTTATATCATACATTAAGGATTCTTTTTTTATCCTTATTTTTTCTTTAATTTGAGCTTCCGTATAACCCTTTTCCATCAATTTCGACATTATGAGGGATACATCATCTTCCATTAAAACACCTATTAACGTTTTATTTCGTGAATATTAAAATACTTTTCTATTACTCTATTCGATAATTAATCTAAAAATCCTTAATGATGTATTCACAATACTAATTAAAATCTAAGACTTATATAGGTTATTAGGATTTTTGTATTAATTTATTCTCTTTATATTTTATCATGCTCAAAAGTGCCTTGTTGTAAGGTGTGGGCATATCTAATTTTTCTCCAAGTTCAATAATCTTACCGGAGATGTAGTCAATCTCTGTCCTTTTTCCTTTTCTAATGTCAGATAGGGTTGAGTTAATGTTCTTAGAAGTGTTTTTAATGACATCTAGGGTCTTTTCAAAAACATCATCTGAAATACCTATCCCTTCTTTTTGGAGGATTGTCATCCCCTCTGCTGTTATTTCTTTTACAATCCCAATAAGATTTTCATCGAGAAGAATTCCATTTTCACCATCAAGGATTGAAGCAAGGTTATTGATTGCCGAGTTTATAATTACTTTTGACCATATCTCACTCTTTATGTCATTTGCAAGCTTGGCCTTAATTCCAGCGCTATTAAATATTTTGACTATTTCTTTTGCATTTTTGTTTTCTCTTGATACTGGGCCGATTAGCGTAATTCCTTTCCCCCTAAACTGTATTCTACCTGGGTTCTCAAAGAATGCCCCCATGCTTGTTACCGCCCCAATAATATTTTTTTCTTCAACTAAATTAGAAATCTCTTCAATGTTTCCTGCCCCATTTTGAAGTGACATTACTGTTGTATTATCCTCTAAAATCGGAATGATATCCTCGAGTGCTTTTCTCGTGTCATATGCCTTAGTTGTAATAACAAGGAGATCTGATCCTCTTGCGTCAAGTGGGTTGGAAGATGCGTTTATTCTAGCTTTAAATTCATCGAAACCCGAAATAAGGAGCCCATTTTTTTTTATAGCCTCTACATGATTTTGCCTTCCAATCAGTACGATGTCTGCACCACTTTTTTTTAGAAGCCCTCCAAAAAGACTACCTATGGCCCCTGACCCTATGAAAGCTATCCTCATCTTATCAATTATTCTTTTAATTGATTAGTTTTTATACTTGATGTTAATAGTTATAATATATTCGTAAACGCTTTTAAGTATCCAGAGTGCAATAAAATTAAGGTGATATAATGGCGTTGCCAGAAAAAGTTGAGTTTATCGGTAATTACAAGGGGTGGAAGTGCTACAAAGGTTTTGAGTCCCTTGATGGTAGAGACAAACTTGATATTGCACGATTATTACTCTCTATAAGAGAATCATTTAATGAGAAAATACTTCAGTATTTAGGGCAGGAGTTTGATCTAAAGTTTATTCAAGATATAGTTAACACAATAGTAAAAGATGAAAAAACTATTTCTCGTGCCCTTTGCAAGGCAAAATCCCCCACGACAACAAAGAAATTATCAGAAATTGCAGATATTAAGGAAGCAAAAGATATTGCAAAAGGGATACTTACTGAAATGGTCTTAGAAAAATTAGGAATTGAAAGGCTTACGCCAGATGTCCTTGATAAGTATCTCGGGCAAAAACCTATTGAAGATAAGGGTGACACAATCGTTTCTGGCAAAGAGATGGTCCATTTTCTCGGCAACTATAGTGGCTGGAAATGCGTCAAGAGAATGGAAGTTGAAGAGCTTACCGAGGATTTTGATATAGCGATGCTTCTCCTGTCCATGAGGGAATCTTTCAATAATAAAATCTATGACTACATGTCCGATAAATTTGATATGGAATCTCTTGACGGGCTTGTAGAAGATATAATACCAAATAAGGGCAGATTTAATGAAGAAGATATTACTACGATACTCTCTAAACTAAATTCCACTGATTTTCTTTCAGACCTTCAAAGAGTATCCCCAGATTCAAATGCAACTGAAATCTTGAAGAGGGTTGCAGCAGAAAAGACACTGATAAGATTGAAACTTCCCTTGTTGAATGCGAAGATGATTGAAAAGTATATCGAAAAGAAGACCCTTATCTGATAAGAAGGCTCAGCATGTATATGGTGACTAAAATCATTATGAACATTGCTAAATAGATAAGGATCCTGATAAGACTTTGCTTTGAATTTTTTGCATAATCATATACTACGTAAGGTCTGCTCTTGACAAAAATTCTCGGAATCGGGTCAAGACCTAAAGAGTCCATATCAATATTTGTTGTATATGTCCATCCAGGACGGCCTTCGTAATTTAAAGATTTATTGGTGAATAAAAATTTCTCTCTGTATTTATCATACTCTGCTTTTTTCTCTTTGTCAATGAGTGTTTCATAAATATTTTTTAATTCGAGGAACTGATTTTTTACCGAGTCTTCTTTTCCTGGATTTCTATCTGGGTGGTATTCCAAGGCTTTTTTCCTGTAAGCTTTCTTAATCTCTCTTAAGTTAGATGAAGGAGTTATCTCCCCAATCATTTCGTAGTAATCTTTTTTTGGATTGTAAGATATTTTATCAGTAAGACCCATACCTAGCACATTCTAGTCTAATAATAATACAGGATATAAATTTATTACTTTAAAATGTTAAATCCATCTAGAATTGGCATATTAAAGTATCAGAGAAAAGATTATCTAAATTTTGAGTATTTAGAAAGAACTCTAAGAATATCTAATGCGATATCCTTGTCTATTACTCCTTCTTCTTCCTTGTCCCTTAAGAACTGTTTAGCCTCATCAAAACCTATCTTTGAAGCTTTGGCGTATAATGGCCCACGAATAAGACCTGCTTTTTCCTCAGGCATTTTGTTTAATACTTGATTTAAATCCCATTTAAAGTCTGAAACTCTTCCCATGTTCAATTTTTTAGTTTTTTTAGAGTATATTTTTTGTTTGAATTTTTTAGATCCTTTTGAATAAAATGTATCTGATTCTCTTTGCATCTGACCCTCTCTTTTCTCTATTTGTTAAATAAAACTTTTTAAGCCTTTGCTTAATTCTATTAGATTTTCATATTGTTTTTTTATAATTTTATCTTCATTAATCTGATTTTCAATTGAAATAAAGGTCCATCCACCTTCTTTTGAAGAAAATTTTACCCCAAGAATTATTTTTGGGGAAAGAACGGTCTTCTTGGATATTTCAGCGGCGGTCTCTAAAAGCGATTTAATCTGTGAGTTTTTGATTTTGATGCTTGAAAGTTTCGTGTTTTTGACCTCCATTACTATTGTCTTTCCACCTTTTATTGCTATAATGTCGGGACCTCTCTGGCTTACTCTTTTGCTGAAGACGAAATAACCATTCTCAAGAAGAAATTTCTTGACTTCATATTCAGCTCGGACCCCTCTGGATTTATTTTTAGTTACAGACATCAGATTAAACGCTTCCATTTTAATACATTAATTTTGGGCCCAATGGGAAGATCAGAAAATTCATCTCTTAAGAAGTTGATAAATCCGCCATCCCATAAAAGAACAGAGCCTTCTAAATTTTCATCATAATCATTACAGAAAAACATCTCTTTAACAAAGTCAAAGGAGTAATCCTTCTCCCCCTTTATTAAAAGAGGTAAATCATCATCAAATGACTCTAGCTTTTGATTTATTTTCATCTCCCTTCTAAGGGATACTGTAATATCTATAAGACCTAGCCATTTCCAGTCTTTCTTGTCAATGCGCATAAAAGAAAGTGCAGAGGGATTTCCATCTTTTGATTCAACTATCATTAATCTTCTGCAGCCCTTAAGAACAGCAATATCCTTTAATTCTTCAATAGATTTTTTACCCCTTGTAATTTGAAAAGAAAGAGGTATAACTCCTAGAAGCTCTTTAACAAAGGATCTAGTCCTAGTTGATGGCCTTCTGGAAGTTGAGATAAGCATCATATTAACGTGCTTGCACTGTCTTTGCCAATTCTGGCCTCATCTTGATGAATATCCTGTTGCCACAGTAGGGGCATTTAATCCCCCTTATATCATCAAGTTCTGTAGGGGTGAGTACTCTTTTACATTCAATACATTTATACAACTATTCACTTCCTACTTTACAGCTACCTTCTGTGAAGCTCTCCCCACTGGAGTATCTGGAAGATATGTGCCTCCGGCAAATGTAGTCTCACATTTTGAGCATTGCCATATTGCAGTGTTTATTCTTTTCACAGATTTTCTTCCACATTGTGGACATTTATGTTTCTGTTTCATCTGGGCTTCAATGTTAGAGATTTTAACTCTAATTTTTCTACCGTATCTTGGTCCAAATCTTCCTGCACTGCTTGATTTATTTGAAACTGCCATGGACATCACCTCATTTCAGAGAATTTTTCTTTTAGAAGGGTCCTAATTTCGTCACCCCTCATCTTTGATCGTCTGACGATATCTAAAATCTCCTCTTTTTTAAAGCTTCCTACATCTCCTTTCTGCATTGCGGATACTCTTCCATTGTCTTCAGTTGTAGCAGTAATCCTTGAATCCATTACACTTTCCTCCTCCATGGAAGGATCATATAGTATTGAATCTGCTATTTTTGCATATGTACAAGGTACAGGGATTTTTTTCATTGGTAACGGTATTAGTTCCTCTGTTTTCTTTCCTTCTTCGTCTAATACTGCCATTTTAGTATTGTAAAGAGCCCCTATTGCTGCAATTCCAGCTGCGTCAAATAGATTTCCGTTATAATCCATTATGTGAATATCAACAAACAAGACCCTGACAAGCTCTCCTTCTTTAATGACTAATTTTTGAAAGTCAATGGCACCTGATTCCCTGATGCCTCTGTCAACTATTCTTGCAAGTTCTATTGCATCTTCCCTTGGCGGGCCTGCCTCAAAGTCAGGCGATGCCATCGGGATTAACTCTGCATTAGTTGTAAAAGCTCCTTGATTTGGGGTGTCAGGAAATGGTGCTCCACTCTCACACTTTACTCCAGCAATTACTTTTGTATCTCCAACTTGAACAAAGCATGAACCTTCGGCTTTGTTTACAATTCCAAGTTCGACCTTTAGATCTCTCATGTCATTAAGGCCTCTTCCATCCTCACGTTTGCCGTTCTTCAAGAGGCTTATCATATACTCTTTCTTAATATCTGAAAGAACACTACTCATTTGCCACATCCTCCGTTACATATTTTTTCTTTAGGGCTTCCTTTTGAATTTCATATACTTCAAGACATCCTTTCCTACCAAGGTCTAAAGCTTCTTCAAGCTGCTCTTCGGATAGGTCTCCGTCCATCTGTAAAAGACTGAACTCGTTTCTTCTTGGAAGAAGTGCCAAAGGTAAATCTGCTTGACCGTAGTTATCCTCTTCTTTACAGAGATCCAACACAATCTTATCGTCAACTTTTCCAGCTGCACATGCAGGTACCAATTCTTTCATAGGTATCCCTGCATTAGCAAGTGCTACAGATGCAGCAGTTATTCCTGCACATCTTGTTCCAGCATCTGCTTGGATGACTTCAATATTAACTTCAACCATGCATTTTGGGAAATTTTCTAATAACAAAGCAGGTTCTAATGCGCCTTGTGTTACTTTACCTATTTCTACTCCCCTTCTGCTTGGGCCAGGCCTTTTTCTCTCTTCAACTGCAAAAGAAGCCATGTTATATCTGCACTTTAATATGGCCCTGTCTGACTTCTGAAGAAATCGGGGGTAAGCTTCTCTTGGGCCATAAACGGCACAATAAATCTTATTTCCACCCCATTCAATATAAGATGAGCCATCTGCTCTTTTAAAAACTCCAACTTCTATTTTTATGTTTCTCAATTCATCAACGGCTCTTCCGTCGATTCTCTTGCCATTAGTAAAGAACTTTATGTCTTTCTCCATATGTAACACCTAATATTATCTTGATACTTCAGTTTCAAGTATTTTTTTTATTCTGTCTGTTAGCCCTGGTATATGGGCTTCTTTATCGATTTTAAGAATGGCTCTCTCGACAATATCTTCCATTTGTCTCTCACCCTTAATCCATATATTGCCATTCTGGCCTACCATAATCTCGCATTTGGTCATTTGTTTCAATAACTTAATCATAGATCCTTTTTTACCAATTACTCTGGGTACCCTTGTAGCATGAATATTTACAACTCTTCCCCATTTCATTTTACCGTAAGGCCTTTCCTTTGACTGTAAAACAATGTCTGAAGATTCCCCTACATCTCTAACATTTGCATAAATTACATCGCCTACTTTGAATATCCTCTCAAGATTTGAAGTATCCTTGACATACCTCAAAGCATCTTGAACATGAAGATTGGCCATGTAAGGGGCATTTATATCCAAATCCCAGCTTAGAGGATTTATGCTTACAACTGTCCCAATTACATCGTCGCCCCTTTTTGGCATATATTTGCCTTCTAGTGGAACTACCTTAACGCCGTCATTTTCAATATAGACTATTCCTAAAACAGAGGATATTATTGTATCCTCAAATTTATCAACTCCATATTCATATCTAAAAGGCCCTTTAGCAATTGCCATACCTGGCGTGACAATCGATCTATCCTTAACTAAAAATTCCAATGTTATCTCTCCGTATCATTTATCCATTATCTTTGTCTCAACGTTTCCTTTTGTAGTGCTGTTCAACTTACTGAAAAGGTCATCCTGTAATCCAGCTGGTATTTCAATTACAAACATCCAAGAGCCATCTCTTCCCCATTCTTCTTTAATAATAGTACCAAGATTTTTTACAAATCCCATTGTTTTAGGTGCATGCTCCGCAGGCACTTTAACTCCAATTCTTCTGTTTTCAATCTTAATAGGTATTATTGGAGCCAATACATGAATTATGTGCTTAATCTGATCTTCAGTTCTCTTGTACATGTCTATTTGGACTCTTGCTTCTTCTAAGGCATTTTCTATTCTTTGTGGTGGATGTGGGTGGCCTGTCTGAGGATTTATAGCATGCCTTGAAATATAGGAAATAATTTGGGCTCTCTTGTTTTCCATCATTGCCCTTCTCTGATCAGTAGTAAGGTGTATTTCTCCTTTCTTAAGAATAATCTTTGAAATCTCATTAACATTATCTGTACCAAATGCCTTTTTAAGAGAGTCTGGAGATGCTTTATCTCCTTTATTGGCATCTTTAAAAATAAAATTTGTAGCGAGGAAATCATCTACTTCATTTCCCCCCTTAAATTCTTGGGCTTTTTTGGGATCGACTAAAATCTCAAAATGTTCCCCTTGGTACTTATATTTTGCAGTAACTGCATCATCTAGAGATATCAAACAATCTACTCCTTATCCTCCTCTTCCTTAATCGCTTTAACTTTCTCTATATAGAGATTTAATTTCTCTTCGTCTATTTTCTGAAATCTCTTATCCTCCATGTTTATTACAGCCATTTCAACATTGCTCTTGCTTAAATCTCCCTCAATTGATTTTTTAAGGGCTCTCAACGCAAGTATAATTGCATCTTCAATTGATATTTCTGGGGAATATTCCTTTTCGAATATCTCCATTGCAACGGACCTTCCAGCGCCTATGGCTGTTGCTTTCCATTCAAGGTAAGCTCCTGAAGGCTCGGTAACAAATATCTGAGGCCCTTCTGAATTGATACCTGCAAGGATCAAAGAAGCACCAAATGGCCTTAATCCGCCATACTGTGTGTGCATCTGTTTTAAGTCTCCAATTTTCTTAGCTAGCATCACGACAGACATTTTTTCATCGTAGCTCAATGTATGAATCTGTGCTTCGATTCTTGATTTATCTACAAGTATCCTTGCGTCTGCTATGATTCCTGAAGTCGCTGCAGCAAGATGATCATCTATTTGAAATATCTTCTCAAATGATTCTGGTTCAACAAGTCTTGAAGGGATTCTCTTGTCGACACAAAGTACAACTCCTTCGTTACATTTAATACCTATAGCGGTGGCCCCCCTTCTTACAGCCTCGCCAGCGTATTGAACCTGATACAAACTTCCATCTGGACTAAAAACGGTGATTGCCCGGTCATATCCAGATGCGGGTGGAACAAATGCCATTTATTTACCTCCATAAACTAATTAACATTAGACTTGATATTTCTTTCTAACCCCTTTATAGTCCCTGATACACAAAGAGGCAGTATATTAACTTTTTCTTTACCTACAGATTTAGTAAGTGATAGTATAAATATAGCTTTGTATACTGATTTTATATTGCTTTCTATTATGCCACACTTATTACTATCGTCATATTCCTTAACCCAAAGACCTATTTCAGAAGCGCCAAACTCTCCTAAAAAATCAATGGCTGAATTCCAGATAGCTTTAACTAGGTCCTCTCTTTTAAAGTCTTTCCCTCCCTCTATTATAAAACTGACATATCTTGTCTTTTCCTTGAGGGTCTTTGGATTTTTTATGGACATAAAAACATCTAAAATAGTTATTATGCACATGATTTAAGTATTTTGTCATAAGTTGTCAATCTTAGCATATTCAGAACATTTAAATATAGTATCGTACAAATACTAATTGTGCCAGACAAAAAAAGCATAGCGGAAATAGTTAGAGAATATATAGGTGCACACCCCTCTATAATGGATTGTCTTAAGTACGGGATAATCAACTATTCTGCTCTTTCAAGAATGATAATGGATGAATACAAAATAGACAACATGGTTGCTGTACTTATAGCGTCAAGAAGATATGCTGAAGAACTACAGAAAGAAAAAAAGTTTGTTGAGAAAAAAATAAAGCTAATTCTAAAGAAAAGCAGGATCAACATAAAGACAAAAGTTGCAACTGTGACATTGAAACCAGGATGGCATGTCTTCATGAAACTTGAACCCATTCTAAAGAAGACACTTTCTGAAGGATATCTAATTAATATTATCCAAGGCTCTCAAGGTATAACCTTAATCTTACTTGAAGACTATCTTGAAGAGGTTACAGATATTATAGGTAAAGAAAATGTATTGAGAGTTTCAAAAGATCTAGTTGAAATATCCGTTAAGAGCCCTGAGGACATTGGAGATACACCAGGAGTTGTTTCCTACCTATCCTCAAATCTTTCCTCTGTTGGAATAAACGTTATTGAAACTATGAGTTGTTTTATGGATACTATATTTGTCGTCGATGAGAAGGATATGGTGCTTGCTTTCGAGGCCCTCAATAGGTGTATAGACTAAATCTTTAATATCTAAAACTCGAGAAAAGATGTGATATTATGGAAATGAATGTTATTGACATAAAGAAGGATGATGGTGTTGAGTTTATAGTTGGACAGGGGAACTTTTCTATATATACTGTAGATGATCTTGCAAGGACTCTTCTGACTTGTGTTTTAGGGATTAAAGTTGGCGTTGCAATGAATGAAGCAAAACCGAAGCTTGTAAGAGTTGCAGGGAACGATGAACACTTAAAAGAGCTTGCAGCTAATGCCGCTTTGAAGATAGGAGCTGGACATATATTTGTAATAATGATGAGGGGCGCTTTTCCTATTAATGTCTTGAATAACATAAAAGGGCATCCTTCTGTTTGCACTGTGTATGGTGCAAGTGAAAATCCTTTCCAAGTAATTGTAGCAAAAACAAATCTGGGAAGTTCTGTTATAGGAGTTGTTGATGGAACTTCTGCTGAGAAGATTGAAGATAAATATGAGGAGAAAGAGCGAAGAGATCTTTTAGAAAAAATAGGATACAAGGTAGAATGAAGACCAGAATAGATAACCTAAAAGGACTAAGGCTATTAAATCCCGGACCTCTTGTTTTGATCACATCAAAATACCAAGGTAAGTCAAATATCGTTACTGTAGCGTGGACAAGCCCTGTTTCACACTCACCACCGCTTATCTCAATATCCCTCTCAACAAAGAAACTATCCCATATTCTTATTGGAAATTCTAAAGAATTTACAGTTAATATTCCTTCAATTGAACTTTTAGACAAGGTTTTATTGTGTGGTTCTGATAGTGGAAGGAATGTTGATAAATTTAAGGCGTATAAACTTAAAGAAGTTAAAGGCAAGAAAGTAATCTCACCTTCAATTAAAGAGTGCTTTGCTTTTCTTGAGTGTAAGGTCATTGACTCCTTCTTATGCGGTGACCACTATCTCTTTATTGGTGAGATAGTCCATTGTGAAATTGAAAAGGAATACTATAATGATTGCATTGATGTCGAAAAGGTAAAGTTCATTAATCATCTTGGAGGTCCTTGTTTTACCTATCCTGAAAAAATAGTTGAAAAGAAAAGAGAATAGTTACTGGAACTCTGATACGTGATCTCTTTTTATATCCTGCATCTTGAGATCATACATCTTGAACTCATCTTCATACTGTTGTATATTATTCATTGATTGGATGATCCCGTCTTCTTGTCCATTTATATAGTATTCTTTTAAAATTTTTATCTCAACTGCCGCATTTTTTAAAGCTTGAACTTTTTTTAGATAGAAATTTGTATATAGTATTAACCAATCTTTCTTTGATTTCTGGGCCTCACTCTTTGCATTTTCAAGCGCAATTAAAGCTGTTGAAAACTCTAGTATAGCTTTATCTGCATAAACGGTGACATTGTCCATATCTTGGATTGAATACGCATTTGAAGATATATTATAATGTTCAATTCCGTTTGCCAAGCGCAGATTTGCGACTTTTATACTTGTATTCCAGTTGTCGAGGGAAGTGTTAAGGCACAGCGATGATGAGAAAATCAGAATCAAGCACAAAAATAATAATTTCTCGCCTTTCATTTTTACACCTTTCTAGATTTTTTTAAATTAATATATAAATCCATCATATCTTCAAAGACATAATCTGGCTTTATATGAGACTTTGATACTTCTGATTTATCAACAACTCCACTTAATACAATTGCCGTTTGAATTCCAAAGTTTCTTCCAGCCAGAATATCCGTGTCAATTCTATCCCCAATCATCAAGCTTTTTTCTTTTTTTGCTGAAATCCTTTTAGCCGCCATTTCCATGATTAAAGTTTTTGGTTTTCCGATTATTATAGGCTCAACTCCGCTGGCGACTGTTATTGATGCTAAAATTGCACCACAGCCAGGTAGTATACCCTCGTGGGATGGATATGTTAAATCTGGGTTTGTACCTATATATATTGCACCCCTTTGGATTGCAAGTGATGCTTTCTTCATCTTTTCATAGGTGAAAGTGATATCCCACCCAACAATTACAAGATCGGGATTGTTATCATCTAATCTTATTCCAGAATTTTCAATGAGAGATAATAAGCCTTCACCCCCAACTACATATGCACTTAGATTATCCTTTTCTTTGAGAAATGTGTCTTTTAGGAATTCTACAGTAGCAACACCGGAGTTTATTATTTCATTTTCTCCAATATTTATCCCCATATTTTTCAGTCTTTTGGAATAGTCAGCAGGTGTTTTGGCAGAATTGTTAGTGACGCATATAAATTTTATTTCTTCTTGAATTAAATAATCAATGAATTCCCTAGCCCCATTGATCATGTGATTGCCTCTGTAGAGGACACCGTCAATATCCATGAATACATATTGGATGTCTTTCAAGATTTATTCTCCTTCTTTAATATCCCATCTGCTGCAAGAATCCCAGTAGCTGCCGAATTAACTATATCTCTTGAAAGTCCAACTCCATCACCAGCAACAAAAAGATTTTGTAAATTAGTTTCCATTGAAGAATCCACCTTTACCTTTATTCCATAGAATTTAATTTCTGGAGCGTATAGAAGTGTTGAATCACTTCCTACTCCTGGGAGTACATTATCCAGTTTTTCAAGTGATTCAATTAAATTTGTGACTATTCTATATGGTAATGCCATGGCTATGTCTCCAGGTGTTGCTGAAAGAAGTGTGGGTTTTATGTTGCTTCTCCTAATTCTTTCAGGTGTTGACCTTCTGCCCCCTCTTAAATCTCCAAATCTCTGTATAAGAGGTTTTCCACCTCCAAGAACGGTAGCAATCTTTGCAATAGATATCCCATATGATGTTGTATCTTCAACAGGCGATGTCAATGTTACCCTTGAAAGAAAAGCGAAGTTACTGTTCTGAGATTTAATATCCCTCATTGAATGCCCATTCACTCCAACATATCCATCGTACTGTTCCTTCATCACATAACCCTCGTGATTTGTACAAAAAGTTCTTACAAAATCATCATAAGTTTTAGAATAGATATGGAACTTTGGATCTCTATTGACTTCTATTACAGGTTTCATTACAACTTTGGATACTTCAACTCTGACTCCAATATCAATTGGTTGATGGTCTACTTTGATACCAAGTTCCTGGATTTGTGAAATCAAAAAACTAGAACTGGCTCTTCCTGGGGCTGCGATGACATAATCCGAGTCAATTTTATGTGGAGTATTTTTTTGCATATATGTAGTAGTGTATCCTCGTTTTGCCTTTTCTATTTTGTTGACATCAGCAAGTACAATAAATTTTATCCCTTTTTTCTCGAGATATTTCTTGATAGAGTTTATTACTACAGGAGTGTAGTCGCTCCCTATATGTCTTTGAGGGATCTGAATAAACTTAATTCCTGAAGCTTCAGCTTTTCTTTGTAAATCCTCAATCATTTCTGTTTTTCCAGTAAAAAGTTTTTCTGGTGCTCCGTGATCTAAGAAGATTGAATCAACTTGATTCACCAAACTTATGGCTTTGTCAGCTTTTCCAGTAAGGGCTTCTAGATCTCCACCTATATCTGGCCTTAGATTGAGTATTCCATCTGAAAGGCAACCTGAACCTCCAGCCCCATATAACACATTACAGGGATTACAGTTATCGCACTCACCGGTAAGCTCAAGTGGACATTTTCTGCTATCGACATCTCTACCCTTATCCAGGATAATTATATCAAATTTATTCGTTTCAGAAAGTTTATAAGCAGAAAAGAGGCCCGCTGGTCCTGCTCCAATGATAACGATTTTTTTCTTCATATAAGTAATATTAAAAGTATAATCTAAAAAAGCTTATGGATTTACTTTATCTTTTGAAGGTTTTTTTGGAAGTCCTTTGAGTGGTCTTTTTGTCTTAAGCTTTGATTTTTTGATTGGCGCTGGTTTTGATTCTACTAAATCTTGTCTTTGGCCAACCTCTTGAGAATATGTTTGAATTTGTAATTCCTGCATTGGTGGACTTTCAGGTGGCGACTCTTCAAATGTCTTTTTTGGAAGACCGATGTGTTTCACATTCATCTTTAACAAAGCTATGATAATGAAAAATGCAGCAATTACTATAATAGGCAATGCTTGAATTAATATATTTGATGATAAGATTAAATTAATTTCTTTTTCAGTTTCTCCTTCAACTTTAACTACCTGTGTTACTTTTCCGTAAAGGGTTGAAGATGCTGTAACTTGATATTCTTTTGGGGGAAGATCTGATATTACTACAATACCCGAATTATCAGAACTACCTTTTTGTTGTCCGTCTACAAGAACAGAAACTCCATTTATTGGATTGCCCTGTAGATCCTTTAGTGAAACTTTTATTGCACCGTTTGCTTGTTTTAATGTAAGTGACTTTGTAATTCCTGCTTTAGTAATCTCAAAATTAACTTCAGAAGGTTCATATCCTTTTGCATCGGCTTTTAGAGTATAAACTCCAGGGGGAAGTTGCATTGTTCCATTAGCCTTAGTAAGCTTTTCAACTGATACACCACTTCCGGTCTTTATTATCTCAGCGTCAACTTCAGACAAAGCCATACTATCATCCGTTTTTATCTCATAAGTAAGTGTGCCTTTTTGCTTTGACAATACAACTGTAACTTCTTTTTGTTCTTCTTGTACAAGATTGAAAGATTCAGTTGCATATTTCTCATAATCCATGAACTCAACTTCTACAAAATAAGTTCCTGGTTTAACTGAAAATCTAAAGAATCCCCCTAAATCCGTAGAAGTATAAGTTACACTTGTTCCTTTGAGAAAGACTTGTATGCCGAACAAGGGATTGCCCTCGTCTGTTGTTACCTTGCCATATACTTCTCCTTTTATAATTAGAGGAACAGTTATTGAATAATCAACAGTATCGATAGGAGTAACAGTATTCGGTACTTCATACTCCGATGTGGAATAAGAGACTATAATTTTATAGTTTTGTGCGTCAGGGATTTCAATTCTAAATTGTCCGTTTTCATCTGTATTAACGGAAAATGTTTCGTTTGTAGTTACATTTGTGGCTTTAACAGTCGCATTAGCTATTCCAAGTTCCCCTGCCTCAAAGATCTTGTTATCGTTTGAATCATTGTAAACTTGTCCGGAAATTATTTTGAATCCTGAATGCTTCAGATAAAATGTTTTAGAGTCAATTGAAGTTATGTCCACATTTTCGAGTACAGTGACAAATCCACTTTTAACAATAGTAACAGAGTAAGTTCCTTCTGCTATATTTTCAAAAAGGAGTTCTCCTCTAGAATTAGAGTTTCCTGACCTTTGATAGTTTGTATCGGATTGTAATGCCATTCTGATTTCTGCATCTTCAATTGGAGTTCCATTTACACTAGAAATTACAAGGAGAAAATTTTTGTTGGTAGCACCCCAAGTTGATGGTGTCATGAGTACCAATATGAATATTGACAAGATGGCAATTCGGGAGTATCTTCCTAGCATTGTTCTCCTCAAGATTTTTTATTAAAATAAAAAATTAAATTTCGGAAAATACTTTTCTTACGTCTTTAACCTTAATAGTATTGTCCATCTCTACTATCCTTGCCTCACACTCTATGACGTCCCTGGCGTCACCAGAAAGCTCTAGGTAAGTTCCAAGATCTGTGTCGTAAGTTTTTACATTTACTGACCCTGGAATTGTTCCTAGGCTAATTGTACCAAGGTTAAGGTTTTGGACAAGTATCCTAACTGTGTAGGGCTTATCTTCACGTCTTTCAATTCCTCTTTCAACTATTTTCATAATACCTCACCTATCCTTTAGTAGCTGATAATCAATATACAGTTACCAGTTTATAAGCTTTTCGATATCGATAATATATAACAATGTTCCAAAATTATTACAAACTATAAATAAATATGGCATAATACCTTTCAAATTATTGAGGGTATTATTTAAATACTATGAACCTATTGATAATCAATATTTGCCATTACACTATAAGTTATATTCAATACTTGGTATTCAATTATAAATGCTTAATCTTATATAATATTTGGCTAAATTCAGTATAATGAAAGTTGTTCTTTTAGAGCATACCCAAAACCCTGAAAAAGTGTGTGCTGTTGCAGCCCTTACCTCAATGAAAGAAGGGACTCCTTCTGATATGTTGAGTGAAATAGACACAGATAATGCAAAAAAGAGGATTCAGCGAGTCGTTGGATATGGTCATTATTCAGTTATAGAACATGCAAGTTTTACTTTTTCTATAGAAGGCATTTCTAGGGCATGCTCCCACCAATTAGTAAGGCATAGAATAGCTTCTTTCACTCAGCAGAGCCAGAGATATGTAAAGATGGAAGAGGTTCCATTTGTTACCCCCCCTTCGATTAAGAATAATAAAGCTGCAGAGAACATATTCAATAAGAGTCTTAGTAATAATACCGAGAGTTATAAGAAACTGCTTGAATTGGGGATAACTCCTGAAGATGCAAGGTTTGTGCTCCCCAACGCCATTAAAACTAATCTTGTAATGACAATGAACGCAAGAGAGTTACTGCATTTCTTCAATCTTAGATGTTGCAACAGAGCGCAGTGGGAGATTAGGGATATGGCTTGGGAAATGCTGTATCAAGTTCTTGATGTTTCGCCCGCATTATTTGAAACATCGGGCCCAAAATGTATCAGTGAGGGCATATGCACAGAGGGTAAAGCTTCTTGTGGTTGTTACAAAATGTTTGAAGGAAAAAATATTGATGAAAGAAGAATAATTGTTAAAGAATTTTTTAAGTAATAGTGTGGTTTTTATGGTAAGGATGGATATTGACACATATTTTATGAATATTGCAGAGTTAGTGAAGAAACGATCTACATGTATAAAACAGCACGTCGGGGCAGTATTAGTTAAGGAAGGATACATTATATCTACAGGTTACAACGGTGCCCCCAGAGGCCTCCCTCACTGCTCAGAAGAAACATGCCTTAGGCAAACTCTTTGCTCTCTTGAGAAATCTCACTTATGCAGAGGCGTTCATGCAGAACAGAATACAATAATTCAAGCTGCAATACATGGAGTTTCAACTGAAAATTCAACTGTTTACTCGACCCATTTTCCTTGTATGTCATGCACAAAAATTCTCATAAATGCAGGTGTAAAAGAAATAGTTTATGGAAGAGATTATGACCTTGACAATGAAATAAAAATGAGCATGATAAGGGATGCAGGTATTAGGGTAAAAAAATTGCTCTTGACTGATTAGATGGAAACTACTTTAAGCGACATAAGGACAATTAATTACCCCACGTTTTCTAACGAGAGGGTGTCCATGCTGAAAGGGTCTCTTTTTAAAAAAGGTGTCGATAATGTCTACTCTTTTGGTAGAGTTAAACTTGGATCCGATAGGGCAATAGGTAAAGGTAATACCTCGATTATTTTTTTGGAGAAGTATGAAAACAAAAACGTATCAATCAAAATCGAAGGTCGGACTCTGAAAGAAAGGGCCTTTTAAAAAGGAAGCTTATTATTTAATTAGGGCCAATGAACATGGTGTTGGGCCAAAGATATATGGACATGATGATAACTACATCATAATGGGATATATAAAAGGAGATCTATTAATTGAGGAAAAGTTTGATAGAGAGGATGCATTTGATATCGCAAGGCAGTGCAATGCTCTTGACCAAGCCGGAATAAACCACAGGCAAATTCAAGGCGGGAAGCATATTATTTGCGGAGCAAAAAATGTCACTTCTTTTTTATCGATGAGCGTCCTATCAGACTGCCTTGTTAGAAAGAGAATAAAGGAGATATTTGATTTTCAAGAAGATTTCGTTAAGACACTTTTAAAAGAGTATAAATCCAACTCAAATATAGTAGATTTTATCAGAAATATCCAATAAGACTTAAATATTTTAGATAATTAACATAATTGGTTGTGAGTTAATGGAGTTTGAAAAACCCTGGACAGAAAAGTACAGGCCTCAAAAGCTTGATGATATAGTTGGAAGAGATCCCATAATTAGAAGACTTAAATCTTATGTTGATAAAAAATCAATGCCGCACTTGCTATTTGCTGGCCCGCCTGGGGTTGGAAAGACCACAGCGGCCATAGCGCTTGCAAAGGAGATTTTTGGCGAGTATTGGAAGCAAAATTTCCAGGAGACAAATGCCTCAGACGAGAGGGGTATAAACGTTGTGAGAGAGAAAATTAAGGATTTTGCAAGGACTAAACCAATAGGAGGAGATTTCAAGATAATATTTTTAGATGAATCTGATGCACTTACCTCAGATGCACAGAATGCTTTGAGGAGAACTATGGAGGTCTATACTTCGACCTGCAGATTCATCCTTTCATGTAATTACTCCTCAAGAATCATTGACCCAATCCAGTCCAGATGTGCAGTATTCAGATTTGGCCCATTATCAACTGATGCCGTAAAGACCATGATTAAGAAGATAGCTAAAGAAGAAAAAATTGACCTTAAGGAAGATGGACTTGATGCGATTGCCTATGTTGCAGAAGGGGATATGAGAAAGGCAATAAACGCCCTCCAGTCTTCATCAGGTATAGGGGATTCTATAACAGAAAGTTTAGTATATCAAGTTTCTTCAAGGGCGAAACCTGAAGAGATAAAAAACATGATGCAAATCGCCCTATCTGGTGATTTTATTTCATCAAGAAAGATACTTCAGGAACTTCTTTTGGGGCAGGGATTATCCGGTGAAGATATAATAATGCAGATGCACAGAGAAACATTCAATTTAGAAGTTTCTGACAAAGAAAAAGTTAAAATTGTTGATATGATAGGCGAGGCAGATTTCAGGCTTGTGCAGGGCGCAAATGAATTTATCCAGCTTGAATACCTTCTCGCCAATCTTTCCATGGGATAACGATAATATGCTTGTTGAAAAATACTTTCCAAAAAAGTTTTCTGAAATAAAAGGTCAACAGGCACTTGTAAAGGATGTTCTAGCGTGGATGAATACCTGGGGAACAGAAAAAAAAGCACTCCTGATCTATGGCCCACCAGGTAGTGGCAAGACCACGATAGTAAAGGTACTGTCAAAAGAGCTTGGATATGATCTAATAGAGCTAAATGCCAGCGATAAAAGGGACCAGACTGTATTGAATAAAATTGTTGGCAACGCCTCTACTTCAAAGACTCTTTTTGGTTACAAAAAAATAATTTTACTCGACGAGGCAGATAATATTCACGGAAAGGAAGATTTTGGGGGGGCAAAGGCTTTACTTGAGATAATAAAGAATACACAAAATCCAATCATTCTTACTGCAAACAGTTACTGGGAAGTATCTCAGGCTATAAGAGACAACTGTAAGCTTGTCCAATTCAAAAGACTTCAATCTAGGACTATCTTTGCCAGATTGAAAGAGATAGTTATCGCCGAAGGTATTCATATAGAGGATGAAACCCTCATGAAGATAGCAGAGCAATCAACAGGGGATATGCGTGCAGCAATTAATGACCTTGACTCCTTGGGCAATAAAGTGATGAAAGGCGATGAGAAGCTAGTTGGCTCAAGGGATACAGAGACTTCCATATTTGAGGCCCTATCAAAACTTTATATGTCAAACTCAATTGATGTCAGGAAAGACTTTTTTGATGTTGATAAAAAACCGGATGAGCTTCTTCTTTGGATTGACGAAAACACGCCCAAGGCTTATAGAGGAAAAGATCTACTTCAAGCTATGAGTCTTCTTTCAAAGGCAGATATTTACCTAAAAAGGGCTTTCAATACTAGAAATTATTCCATGTGGAAGTATGCATCAGACCTTATGACTGGCGGAGTTTCTGTTGCAGGGGTAAGTGAATCAAGATACATCCCATTTTCTCCTCCAAAATATTTTCAAGTGCTAGGTTCCTCCAAAAAGAGGAGGGAAATGAACAAGATACTCCTTGAGAAGATTGGGAAAAAGTGCCATTGTTCCAGAAAAGTTGCAAGATCTTATTTACCAATGATATCGGCGTTGTTCCTTAATCCACGAAAAGGGGCCCTCATATCTAACTTTTTTGAATTTGACATGGAAGAAATAAAGTTCATCGATGAGAAAAATTATAGGAAAATTGAATTGGCAAGGGAAGATCTTTTAAAGGAGCCAGAAAAAAAGGAGAAAATTGAGGCAGTTCCAATAAAAACTGACAAAAAAATAGAATCAAAGAAAGAAACATCTCAAAATGAAAAGGAACTCCCGAAAGAACCAGAAAATCATAAAGAGGACGAGCAAAAGAATCAGCAAAAAACACTTTTTGACTTTTAGAGGGAGAAAATATGTCAGAACATTCTATATCATCATCACTAGACAAAATCCCAAAATCCGGTATCAGAAAATTATTTGACCTTGCACAGAGTATGGAAGGTATAATAAGTCTTGGAATAGGAGAGCCTGATTTTGATACACCTCCCCATATAGTTGAAGCTGCTATTAAAGCCCTAAAAGAGGGAAAAACTTATTATTCCCCAAATTCTGGAATCTTAGAGTTGAGGCAGGCCATTTCTGAAAAGCTGAAAAAACAAAACAACATTGATGTGTCTGAAAATGAAATCATGATCACTATCGGCGGGGGAGAAGCCTTATCACTTGCAATCCAATCGTCAATTAAGAGCGGAGATGATGTCATTGTCCCCTCGCCTGCATTTGTTGCCTATGTTCCAACAGTCATGCTTTCTGGGGGAATCCCAATAGAAGTTGAATGTAAGGAAGATGAAAATTTTATCTTAAATCCTGAACTTTTAGAAGAAAAAATAACTGAAAAGACGGAACTATTGATACTGAATTCCCCTTCGAATCCAACAGGCGCAGTCATGAGCAAAAATGACTTAGAAAAGATTTCTGATATAATTATGGAATATAATCTAAAAGTAATATCTGATGAAGTTTATGAGAATCTTATCTACGATGGTAAAAAACACGTAAGCATGGCATCTCTTAACGGCATGGAAGAGAATGTTATAACCGTTAATTCATTTTCTAAAACTTATTCTATGACGGGGTGGAGAGTTGGATACCTGTCTTCAAAGGATGAAATCCTATTTGACAGAATGCTAAAACTGCACATGTACGGCCCGGTATGCAATAATACATTTGCACAGTTTGGCGCTTTGGAAGCCCTAAAAGGTCCTCAGCATTTTGTTGATAATATGCGGGACGAATTTAGGGATAGAAGAGAACTACTTTTGAAAAGAATTCAGGAGATGAACGGAGTAAGTGCAATAAAACCTGAAGGTGCATTCTATTTATTTATGAACATATCACAAACAAAAATGAAGTCAGAAGAGTTTTCTGAAAAACTGTTGAATCAAGAAAAGTTAGTCACAATTCCTGGGGCCGCATTTGGCCCGTACTCTGATGAATTTGTGAGACTTGCATACCCTATCAAAAAAGATAAGATAAGTGAAGCGTGTGACAGAATGGAAAAGTTTCTTTCTAAAAATTAATCTTCTTCAATTTTGATAGATTTAATGTTAAACTCCCTACCCGAGAGAATTGTGACATCATTTGAGCCACATTTGCAGGTCATTGCAAGTATGGGAAAATCTTTATCGGATGTAATATTGAACTCCTTATTGCACTTGTTGCAGTGTACTCTTGGTTTTAAAAATTTTATATCAAGTTTGGCATCTTCTGCGATTGTCCCTTTTGAAATTACATCGAAACAGAAGGTAAGCTGCTCACTATTGACCAGAAGTATCTCGCCCATCTCTAACTTAATTGATTTTATTTTTGTGGCCTTTTCTTTTTTAGCCGCCTCTAATACAGTCTTTAACATGCCATCGGCAAGGGAAAGCTCATGCATAAATTCACCAATACACTTTTATATTCTGTCAAATGATTATTTAAAAGCTTAGGGGGATCATTTTGAAAAACTATATTGTATGGCCATCTTATCTTGATAAAAATATTTCAAAGAAAGACGGTAGAAAACTTCCAAAAAATTTAGCATTGGACCACCCAAAATTCGATGAGATTAAAAAGGCTCTGGAGGTTATTGGGATAAATCATGAGATTGAGAAGAACTCAAGGTATCCTAAGGAGCAGGGAAAAGATGACAGGAATCTTGGGAGGTTTATAGTTGAAAAAAAGTTCTCCAAGAATGAGATACTTAAAAAAATATCAAAAGAGATAAGAAAAAGCAGAGGCTGAACTTAAGATCTGTCCTGTAAAGTTTCAACTTCAGGTATAATCCTTTTACCAGCTGCAACTTTATCTATGCTGTGGACAGTGCCACCAAGCTTTTCTATCTCCTCTTTTAATAACTCATAATCAATTGAGTCACCTTGTATCGAAAGTTTCACTGTTTCAGTCTTTTGATCTATTTCAACAACGGAGATGTTGACACCGATAATCCCTTGGATTTCAGCTAACTTATTTGCAAAATCTGGGAGTATTGGTTTATGAGGTTTTAAAACATCAAGAACTATGATCCTAATTGAACTCATAAATCTACCTAAATTTAGTGATTATATTAGGTTTTATAATCGTTTCGGTTTTTTAATCGAACTATTTTTTGTATATTTGCTCTCTATCCCCCTGAAAATAAACCCATGGGATAACCTTATATTTTAATTTTTTTATTTTCAAATACAGACTAATACGTTAATGGTGAAATTATTATGAAAAGACCTATGGTTACTATTGACGGAAACGAAGCTGCCGCATATACAGCTTATCATGTTAATGAAGTCATATCAATATATCCTATAACTCCTTCCTCCACGATGGGAGAGTTATCCGATCAGTGGGCATCTGAAGGAGAGCCCAATATATGGGGCACAGTTCCTAATGTAACTGAGATGCAAAGCGAAGGAGGGGCATCAGGTACTGTTCACGGTTCTTTACAACGAGGTGCACTCACTACCACTTTTACTGCATCTCAAGGACTTCTTTTAATGATCCCCAATATGTACAAAATAGCCGGAGAACTTACCTCTACTGTTTTTCATGTAAGTGCTAGGGCCCTTGCAACACATGCACTATCAATTTTCGGGGATCATAGCGATGTAATGTCAGTGCGCTCAACTGGGTTTGCACTTATTGTATCGAACTCTGTTCAAGAAGTAATGGATCTTTCACTCATTGCCCAAACTGCAACCTTGAAATCAAGAGTACCATTTTTGCACTTCTTTGATGGATTTAGGACTTCCGCTGAAACTTCTAAAGTTGAACGTTTAACGCTTTCAGATTTGAAGCAGATGATAGATGAGGATCTAGTAAGAGCCCATCGCACAAGAGCATTATCACCTGATAATCCCGTCATAAGAGGGACATCACACAATCCCGATACATTTTTTCAAGCAAGGGAAACAATAAATCCTTATTATAACGCATGCCCGGATTTGGTCCAAGAAGCCATGGACAAATTTGCAAAGATTACTGGCAGACAGTACAAACTCTTCCAGTATGAGGGCTCACCGGATGCTGAAAGAATTATTATAATTATGGGAAGTGGTGCTGAGACTGTAGAAGAAACTGTGAACTATCTTATTAAGAAGGGTGAAAAGATAGGAGTCTTAAAAGTAAGATTGTTTAGGCCATTTTCCTTGAAACACTTTATATCTTCACTGCCTCTGTCAGTGAAGAGTATTGCGGTTCTTGATAGAACTAAAGAACCGGGCGCTTTAGGAGAGCCCCTCTACCTTGATATTACAACTGCCATATCTTCAGCATTCTCAGATGGTTCACTAAAGATGGAGAAGATGCCAAAAATAATTGGAGGTATTTACGGATTATCCTCAAAAGAGTTTAAACCTTCAATGGCAAAGGCTGTATTTGATGAACTAAAAAAGAGCGCACCCATGCACAGTTTTACTGTCGGGATTAATGATGACGTAACACATCAAAGTTTAGATTATGATCCAAGCTTTTTCGTTGAACCGGAAAACAGGACAAGAGCTGTTTTCTTTGGTCTAGGTGCTGACGGTACAGTCAGCGCAAACAAGAGTTCAATAAAAATAATAGGTGAAGAAACAGACAACTATGCCCAAGGTTTCTTTTATTATGATTCAAAAAAGGCAGGGTCACTTACAATTTCACATTTGCGATTTGGACCTGATCCAATAAGATCTCCTTACCTAATAGATAAGGCAAACTTTGTGGCATGTCATCAATATTCATTTTTAGACAAATACGACATGCTAAGTGTTGCTGAAAAAAATTCAATATTCCTCTTGAATAGTCCATATCCAAAAGAAGAGGTGTGGGACCAACTCCCCAGAAATGTCCAGCAGGAAATAATAGATAAAAAAATTAAATTTTATACAATTGATGCTTATGATATAGCAAAGAAGATAGGCCTTGGGGTCAGAATAAATACAATTATGCAGACATGTTTTTTTGCCTTAAGTAATGTCATCCCAGAGGAAGATGCAATTAAGTCAATAAAAAAGTTTACTGAAAAAACATATGGTCGTAAGGGAGAAAAAATATTAAAGATGAATTATGAGGCAATTGATAAAGCTATTGACAACCTCTACGAAGTGAAAATAACTGAAAAGGTAACAAGCAACTTTGATTTAAAATCATCAATGCCGGAAGAAGCCCCAGCATATGTCAAAAATGTTATATCAAAAATGATTATCGGAAAAGGAGATGAACTCCCTGTAAGCGCATTTCCCCATGATGGCACATATCCAACTGGAACAACTAAGTGGGAAAAGAGAAATATCTCGCTTGACGTACCAGTATGGGATCCCGAAACTTGTATACAATGTGGTAGATGCACATTTGTCTGCCCACATGCAGTTATCAGGGCTAAAGTCTACCCAAAAGATGCTTTAAAGGGTGCACCGGCTTCATTTAAACACGTTGAAGCGAAATTTTCACAGTTTAAGGATTACATGTATACTGTTCAGGCTTCACCAGAAGACTGTACTGGATGCAAACTTTGTTATGAAACATGCCCTGTAAAAAACAAACGGGATCCAAAATTAAAAGCCGTAAATATGGAGTTTAAAGATTCCATACTCGATAGAGAAAAAGAAAACTGGAATTTCTTTGAATCTATCCCCTATGTTGACCGTGAGAAATTAAATGTCACAACTGTAAAGGATATTCAGCTTTTACAGCCTCTGTTTGAATTTTCAGGTGCTTGCTCAGGTTGTGGGCAAACTCCTTACGTAAAGCTAATGACACAATTATTTGGGGATAGGGCTGTAATAGCCAATGCAACAGGATGCTCATCGATTTATGGGGGAAATCTCCCAACTACACCATACACTAAAAATAAAGATGGTCGTGGCCCAACATGGTCCAACTCTCTTTTCGAAGATACTGCAGAGTTCGGGCTTGGTATGAGATTGGCCCTAGACAAACAAAAGCAATATGCAATGGAATTAGTTGAAAAACTTACCGATGATTTAGGAAAGGACCTTGTATACGAACTAAAAAACACAAATCAAGATACCGAAACTGGGATAAACAAACAGCGAGAAATGGTAAAGTTGTTGAAGGCCAAGCTTAAGTCGATGCAAAAGCCGGAGGCGAAGGACTTATTGAGTTTAGCTGATTCTTTAGTCAAAAAAAGCGTCTGGATTTTAGGGGGAGACGGCTGGGCCTATGATATAGGATATGGTGGTCTTGATCATGTTCTTGCCCTAGGAAAGAATGTCAACATTCTTGTTCTTGACACTGAAGTCTACTCTAATACTGGAGGTCAGATGTCAAAGGCAACGCCTCTTGGTGCGGTAACCAAGTTCGCTATGGGGGGAAAATCGACACCGAAGAAAGATCTTGCCATGATGGCGATGATCTACGGAAATGTATACGTAGCAAGAGTTGCTTTTGGTGCAAATAACGCCCAAACGGTTAAGGCCTTCCTAGAAGCAGAAGCATACGAGGGCACATCAATTATTATAGCTTATGCACATTGTATCAATCAGGGATACGATCTTATCCATGGGCCCGAACAGCAGAAGGCTGCAGTTCAGTCTGGTCACTGGCCACTAATGAGATATAACCCAGATTTGGAGAAGGAAGGTAAAAATCCACTTCAGTTAGATTCAGGCAAGCCTTCAATAACTCTTGATAAATATATTTACAATGAAACTAGATATAAGATATTGCTCAGGAGCAAGCCTGAAGTGGCAAAGAAACTCCTAGACGAGTCTCAGAAACAAGTTATAAAAAGGTGGAACTTCTATAAATATTGGTCAGAAATGCCAATATCAAAAGAGGAAGAAAAATGATTGATCTTTCAACAAGCTATATGGGGCTTAATTTAAAGAATCCCATAGTTGCTTCGCCTTCATACCTATGGGAAGATCCAAATAATATTAAAAAAGCTGAGAAGTCGGGGGCTGCTGCTGTAGTTTTGCACTCTTTATTTGAAGAGCAGCTCGAAATTGAACAAATGGATCTAAATAGATTTCTACTTCAAGGAACAGAAAGTTTTGCAGAAGCCCTAACATATTTTCCAGAGATAAAGGAATTCAAGTTTGCCCCAGATGAGTATATCGAACTTGTAAAGGAAGTTAAGGCCAGTTCAGAAATCCCAATTATAGGAAGCTTAAATGGTGTTTCAGACGGCGGGTGGATAAATTATGCTCAAAAGATTGAACAAGCCGGTGCAGATGGACTGGAGCTAAACATTTACTACATCCCAACCGATATTTCAACAAAGTCTGAGAAAATTGAAGAAAGCTATTATAATCTTGTTAAAAGCGTCAAACAAAAAATAAAAATCCCATTGGCAGTTAAACTAAGCCCTTATCTCACTTCAACACCTAACGTATTAAAAAATATAGAAAAAGCAGGCGCTGACGCTTTTGTCATATTCAATAGATTCTACCAGCCAGATATTGAGATTGAAAATCTTGAAATAACCCCAAATCTTGTTTTAAGTAATAGTGATGAACTAAGACTAAGGCTAAGGTGGGCAGCGATAATGCACGGAAAGATAAAGCCTGATATTGCAATCACAGGTGGCGTACACACAGGCTCTGATGTAATAAAATCAATTATGGCTGGAGCAAATGTTTCTATGATGACATCTGCATTGATAAAAAATGGCATTTGTCATATTGAAAAAGTCTTGTCTGAAGTTAAAGACTGGCTATCTAACCATGAATATGACTCAATAAAATCAATTCAGGGCCTTATGTCTCAGGAGAAAGTTTTAGAGCCTTCGACATATGAGCGGGCAAACTATATGAAAACTTTGGGATCTTACAAGTAGTTAGTAAACAGATTTTAATTTTTTTCTGCTATTGAGAATATCCTATCTAAGAACAGAGCTATTAGGATTGCAGGTATCGCACCACTCAATGTTTTATTAATATTGAAACTTGCTAATCCTTCAAAGATATATCCTTCCACGCCCCTTTTCTTTACAGAAAGTAATTACTTTTTCCATTAATAGATTGCCTACCCCTCTGCCTTGAAACTTAGGATTGTGTATGAATCGCTTTAATCTTACCCCATCACCATCTAGATTATTCTCATCAATTATTATTGATCCAACAATTTCATCATTTTCCTCTGCAATCTCTGCCTCATTCGTATTTTTATCAAATCAGTTTAAGAATCCGAATAGTTCAGTTGCAGCTTTTGATTCGAAGTACAGCCCAAACTCCCAATTTTTAGAATAGTAATTTGCATGGAGCTCAGTTATTTTCCCAATGCCTTAATCATTGCGCCACTTTGTGTATAATTAATGTATTGATTAACAATTTTATAATTTAAATATTTTGGTGTTATATGAATAAAAGCAAAACATTATTATATCATAAATCTAAATTAAAGATTATAAATTAATGATTGAATTTTTATGAAAAATTCAAGGTGAAAAAATGAAAAAATATGATGTTTTAGTTGTAGGCTCAGGTGCTGGTATGGGCGTGGCAAGTGAAGCTCTTTCGCATGGATATAAAGTGGCGGTTGTAGACAAGGGGCCTCTTGGTGGAACATGTTTAAATTTAGGATGTATACCTTCAAAATTACTGATTTTTCCTTCAGATAGAGTAGCAGAAATAGAAAACTCAAAAAAACTCGGTGTGGAAGCGAGTATAACTAAAATTCGTTTTAGAGAAATAATGGAAAGAATGAGGTCTTCTATAGCAGAAGATAGAGAGCAGATTAGGAAAGGGGTAAATCATACAAAAAAACTTGATTTTTATGATGATACTGGATATTTTGTAGATGACTACACAATTTCAGTAAATGGGAAAAAGATATTTGGAGAAAAAATTTTCATTGCTGCTGGCGCACGACCTCTTATCCCAAATGTTAAGGGTCTAGATCAAATAGAATATCTGACAAATGAAAGTATTCTAGAGTTAAATAGACTTCCAGAGAGCGTAGTAATTTTAGGCGGCGGTTATATTGCATGTGAATTCGGCCATTTTCTAGCCGGGATGGGTAGCGAAGTAACAATAATCCAGAGAAATATGAGGCTTGTTGCAAATGAGGAGCCTGAAGTCTCAGATCTACTCCTAAAAGAAATGTCAAAGAGGATGAAGATATACACAAATACTGAAGCTATTGAAACTGCACAAAAAGGAGATCAATTCAAAATAATCGGGAAAGAAAGAGGATCAGGAAAAATTGTTGAAGTGGCTGCAGAAAAAATTTTAGTTGCAGGTGGCAGGGTCCCTAACTCTGATTTGTTAAAAGTTCAGAATACGGGCGTTCAAATAGATCCCAGAGGATATATCAAAGTAAATGAATATTTAGAAACTTCAAAGGAGAACATCTGGGCCTTTGGAGATGTAATAGGAAAATACATGTTCAGGCATTCTGCGAATAAGGAAGCAGTATATGCGTGGCATAATAGCCTTCATGGAAAGAGGCTTCCCATGGATTACACTGCCATTCCACACGCTGTTTTTTCATATCCAGAAATTGCATCTGTTGGTATGACTGAAAATGAGGCAAAAAAGAAACACAAAATCCTTGTCGGCTATTCAAAGTACAATAGCGTTGCAAAAGGGATTGCAATGTTAGAGGAAGAAACATTTGCTAAAGCCATTGTTGACAAAGAGAGTAATAAGATTTTAGGATTTCACATAATTGGACCTTACGCATCAATCCTAATCCAGGAAGTAATCAATGTAATGGCTAACAATATGAACTTTAAGTCGATATTCAAAGGGATGCATATTCATCCTGCATTGCCTGAGCTGATCCCTTCAACTTTTGCAAATCTTAGGGAAAGAAAAGATTAGTTTTTGAGGGTAAAACTCATAAAGGCATAGATACGATATCTGATAGTTATGTATGGTTATTACAAATCTCCTCTAAACCCTCTTAGAATATCAAAAGATGGGATACATCTTCAAATAAAAAAGGATGGGAATAATCTTCACTACGAAAGAACTATCCTTAATGATTCTATAGAGAAAATATTGTTGACAAAGGATTGCGGCATTATAATAAATCCGATTGAAGCCCACAAAATTCGTAATCAAGTAACCCCATATTTATTGATAGAATTTGAAAAATCAATCTTTGTTGAGCCGAAGGGAACAAACAATGTATATATTACTTTTCCAGTTGATATAGGTGTTTTTATTTCTGGACATAGAAATTATGACCTCTTGGATATATTCACCCTTGCAAAACAAAAATATACCCTGTATGGAGATCCAAGAAGTGGAGTTATATGCAAATATCATAAAAGCCCTGTTTTGATATCAATACCTACTGATTTGAACCCATTAGTTAATGGTGTAATAAAGCTAAAGGTGATTAATACTACAGACACTTGGATTGAAATAACGAAGACTGTTTTTAATTCACATGAGATGAAAGTTTATTTTAACGAGAATCTTGTTTCAATGAAGGCCAATATGAAAGTATTAAATGATAAAATTGCGGAAACTGAATTTGTTAATTCTGGGATCAAAAGGGGAATGAAGAAATCTCTTGAAATTTTTGAACCGGCAAAGATTACTGTTTCACAGAAGAAATTTACCATGGAGGAAGGTATTTGAATCTTGATGAAATTTTTGATACTTTGACAAAGACCATTGGAGTTATCGAAGCTGACAGGATCTTTCCATATCTTTTGGCCTTAATTATACTTATTTTATCAATAATCTTGGCAAAGGGGCTTTCTATGTTCCTAAGAAGATTTCTAAGGGACAAGTTTGACAAAGACAGATTAGGCATCCTGCTTAAAGGAAGTTATTATGGAACAATCATAATAGCTGTAATTCTAGTACTCCCTCTCTTAGGGATCAATACATCAGGCCTTCTAGTTGCAGGAGGATTCACAGGTATAGTTATAGGTTTTGCAAGTCAAAGTATAGTTGGAAATCTCATATCTGGATTATTTATAATGGTCGAGAGGCCAATTAGGATAGGAAGTCAAGTTGAAATAGATCAAATAACAGGTTTTGTTGAAGATATAGGCATAATGTCCACCATCTTAAGAGATTTTAATGGGGTATATGTTAGGATACCTAATGAAAAGGTATTTACTAATAATATTATTAACAGGGGCATTAATGTCGCACGAAGAGTAGAACGCATTATTGGTATAAGGTATAGTGATGATGCAAACAAGGCCCTAGACATAATATATGACGTAATTGAAAATCATCCGTTTATCCTAAAGAATCCAGATTCTGCCGCGTATATTGATGAGATTAAAGATGGCTCCGTTGATATCATGATTAGAGTTTGGACCCCCTCTGAACTATGGTATACAACAAAGAAGGAACTCTTATTAATAGTCAAAAACGCACTCGAAGAAGAAGGCATTCAGGTATCAATTCCATATAGGATGGTATTGTTTTCTAATGATAAGTCTAATAATAAAAACTCAAATTAAGAGTCATATTTTAATTATTTGACAAAATATTTAGAGTTGTTAGAAAATCTTTTAAAAGAATCGCTACTAATATGTATGGTGATAAAATGGTTTTTTGCGGGAAATGTGGAAAAGGCAATCCAATAGGTGCAAAATTTTGCGAAAACTGTGGAGCAACTCTAGATGAAGCCCCAGTAAAACAACAAACTACGTATGCAACTGGAAACTGGCTTTCACATGAGCATGCAGGATTCTTACCCAGATTTGTAGCATGGATTATTGATACTATAATATTGGGGATAGTAGTAAGAATTATAGCAATCCCTTTTGGTACAAGCTACTCATACGGTTATGATATGGGGTATAACACTGGTTTTAATCTAGGCGGTATTGGAACAGCCATAACTGTATTGATATCTCTAGCATACTACGTATATTTAGATGGTATGCAAGGTGCAACAATAGGTAAAAAAGTAATGAAGCTTAAAGTAGTTGGTACCAACGGTGCAATGCCAATAGGTCTAGGCCCAGGAGCTATAAGGTGGTTAATAAAGATGATACCTCTATTAAACTTAGTGGCATATATATGGATTCTATTTGATGCTGAAAAACAAGGACTTCACGATAAAATTGCCAATACCTTTGTTGTAAAAGAATAATCTTATTTATTTTCTTTTTTTATAAGAAATCTATTTAAGTCTGATATATCCTTAATTTTCATGGTATACTGCACTAGGTGTGGTAGTGAGAATCCAGAAGGCACCCTATATTGTAAAGAATGCAACGGATTCATTGGTGACGATGAAAAGAAAAAAAGAATGGATGGAAATATCTACTCATCAACTAAGAATTATCCATTTATATTTTCATATACGTATACCGAACCTTCTTCACGTGCAGAGTTATTTATAAGAATTGTATATGTCTTTGTTCTAGGTATAATTATTGAAGCTTGGGGGATTGTCGCATATCTTGCCCAAATATTTCAGTTTTTTTATGTCCTAATCTATGCAAAAAAGCATCAGGGGGCATTTGATTTTATGGCCGGATTTTTAAGATTCTACTTCAATGTGAGTGCTTATAGCTACCTTCTGACAGATGAGAGGCCCCCCATAACTAGTGAAGACACAGATTATCCATGCAAGATTACATTCTCTTTTGAGTGGGATTCAAAAAGAGTGGAACTTCTCATAAGAATTTTTTACGGATTTATCCTATCCCTAATTGCATCTGCATGGGGAATGGTAGCCTCCCTCATAGTATTCCTCGAGTGGTTTTATATTTTATTTACAACAAAGAAAAACTTTGGCCTATGGGAATTTTCAGTAAGATTTATTAACTTCTATATGAGAGTTGGCGCATATACATCGATATTAACAGATGAGAGGCCCCCATTAACAGGTGACTAAATGGATCCCCTATCTCTTCTTGCAATTGCTTTTGCCCCAGGCTTGCTGTGGGTGTGGTTTTTCTATAAGAAAGACAAGTTTGAACCAGAGCCAAAAAAAATGATAATAGTAACGTTTATTCTTGGAATAGTTGCAACGATCCCAGCAGGGATACTAAACACTTTACTGCTACCATCTTCTATCGAGCAGGCAAATATTTTATATCTGTTTTTTGCAGCATTTTTTGTTATAGGCCCAGTAGAGGAAATATCAAAATACTTGGCCATTAGGATCTATGCTCTAAAATCGAAAGAATTTGATGAGCCTGTTGATGCTATGATTTATTCTGTTACGGCTGCTTTGGGATTCGCAACTTTTGAAAATTTCTTATACATCTCCCAGTATGGTCCCTCACTTATACTAATGAGGGCGATAACAGGATGCCTTGGTCACGCAGGATTTTCAGGGATAGTTGGGTATTACGTGGGAAAGGCCAAGTTTACTTCACCTAAAAATAATAACCTTGTCTTTAAAGGTCTTGCAATAGCTGCGTTCTCGCACGGGCTATTTAATTTTGTTCTATTCACACAGACTATACTTGCATTCTTATTCATACCTCTATTGATAGTTCTAGTATATTTCTTAACAAAAAGATTGAATGAAATGTCTTCTGCGTCTCCATTTAAACCATCAGACCACTATAATTTTAAATGCCCTAAATGTAAAAAAAATGTCTTATCAGAATCAAAATTCTGCCCTGAGTGCGGCTTTAAGTTCAATAGGTAACTATTTATACCAAAATATACTCTATTGTTTACCCTTGTAGCGAGGGGTTCATGAGAGGAAATCTTTCTTCTATGAGTGAAACAGCAAATATAAGGGTAATACCCTGTCAACGGTCACCCGGTGATGTGGCATACCGCTTAGATGAATCGGGGGTTACAATGATGGGGATCAGCCCACCACGAGAGTTACCGAAGGAAGAGAGGATATCCGAACGATGAGCTTCGGAGTTAGTTAGGTGGGCGACAAATTAACTATTTTAAAAATCATTATAAAAATAGCAGGAAAAGATTTACCTTCTATAGGATTTCTGGCGGTAACTTGTAAGATCCTCGTTTGGACGCGGAGCATAATCCCTTAGAATATTAGAAATCTCTCCGTCTGTCACGCCAACATTTTTTGATAGCTGGACCATATTATTCCTAATCTCAAATAATTTTTCTCTTGCCATATCTATCCTATCTAATGAAGGGTGATCCCTTAAATATTCAAATTCTCGCAAAAGACCAGATATATCGACAGAAATTGATGTGATAAGATCCTTATACGGGTAATCACCTTTCGTTTGAAGTTCCTTGGCCAAATCTTTTGCCCTGTAAAGATGATATATGACAGCAACTATCTGCAGTTTTTCTAGATATTTTCCTCCAGGGTATCCAACTTCATAGAGTGCCGTTCTTATAGTCTTCAGGATCTCAAGCTCCGTCTGATTCTTTAATTTTGCATAAGATCCATCAAATATTGCCATATCCTCACCACCTGTTATGGGAATTGATGAGAAGATATAGTTAATCATTTTAGTTAATAATGATAAACAATAAAGGTAACATTTAACTAAATACTTTCTAATTAAAAAAACTAATATATAAAGGATTTAGGAAAAACAAGTGAATTAATTAGAATAATCACTAGAATGCGTATCGATCTTTATACCCTATAACTCTACTTTGGGAGTGTTTTGGGAAAAAATCGTACGGATAAAGACCTCTTTGCTTCATCAAGTCTTTTATCTCAGATTCATAATCACTTTTTTTAATCAAATCGGTAGGCCCTTCCTCTATGAAAAATAGAGCATGGCATATCGGTTTTAATATTCTGTAGCTTATCCCCATGAGAGGTGCTACATAGGCTACATCATACTTATCTTCAATGCGCCTCATATCAGAAAGCTCTAATCTAGGACTTCTGTCATCCCTTCTAGTTCCATCCGCAATCATGTCAACAGTTACATCTTCTAAAAAAGACTCTATAATCCATTTGTGAAGGAAAGTGATGCCATCATTTGCAAATCCATCCTTTTCAATTCGATCGACAGCTTTTTCTAGTAATTCCTTATCAATTTCATAAAGTTTAAAAGGAAATTCAAGTGCCTTTGCAGTCTCTTCAGCATATTTCCAGTTGGAGTTTATGCCAAATGTTATCGTGTAATTTGTAATTTCACAAGAAAGTATTTTTTTTAGAAAAATATTGGTAAGGGAGGAATCCTTCCCCCCAGAAAATAATACAGCCGTTTCCATAACGACTAGATCCTTCGAATCTTAAACTCCTTCTTATTGCTCATAAAAGCTCTTTCGAGGATCTGCTTTAGCATTGCATCGTCAACTTGCTTTGTGATTTTTCCTTGCTGGTAAAGCTGAATTAGTAGAAGCTCTATCTGCTCGCCTTCTTCTTTTCTCGCCAACTTCACCCTAGTAAGTCTCTCTCTGGCTTCAGAAGAGAGAAGGGCACGCAATATTTGCTGTTTCTGTAACTCAAATTCAATCTTCTGCTGTCTAGCCTGTTCATCAGCTAACGCTTGCTGTTGAAGTTCTTCTAACTTCTTCCTCTTTATGGCTTCAGCATCATCCGGCAAAAAATCACGCTTTATTAATATTTATTAAGTTCAGGTACATCTACAGCTATCTGTGTCTTAATCTCTGAGGCCTTTTTGTCAAGAAGAGACATTCCCTGTGGTGAAATTATCCTTCCCTTCTCAGCTTTCTTTATGTATCCGCCTTTCTCAAGCTGTGCAAAGATCCTTCTGATAATTGCCCCAGATGATTTTCTAAACTTTTCAGGCTTTACGCCTCTGTTCTTTTTACCACCGTAGTCGACTCTCAATGTCTCAACGCCAAGCGGCCCGTAAACATATACCTTTCTCATTATAGATGCCGCTCTTATATACCACCAGTCATTCTGATCTGGAGCTTTCTCTCTTGACGATCCGGTCTTAACAAAAGTTGCCCACTGAGGCGGTGTTAAATTCTTGTCGTTTTTCAACTCTTCCTTAACACCATCGATTAACATATCAGCAGGAACATCATATACTGTTGTAATAATACTCACCTCTCTTGGTATTAAAAAGCATTATTGTTATGTTTTAAAGCTTTTTGGTTTAGAGGGGTAAATCTTTAAATTGGAAATTGAATTTCTATAATCAGTACAAATTAAAAGCTTACATTATCTCAAAGAATGGGCAGCACTTAATGTTATAGATAGTTTTAGGTATATTCAGGGCTCTAGGGACCATCGTCTTTGCTAAAATGATAGATTACAGCGAATACTTCTTTGAAACTATATTTCAAAGAGGATTATTTGAAGCGTTAAGTATTATTTTCATACCTGCGATAGGCAGACTCATAGTTGGGCCAACAATATACAAATATTGCAAGGAATCAAAAGGGCATGGCATCCCTGACGTCATGTTCGCTATAAATGTCAAAGGAGCATTATCAAGAAATACAAAAATGGAATTCCCAGTAATAAAAGATGGGGAGCTACTAGGCGTTATCTAATAACAAAGCCAAAAATATAGATAGTAAAAAGATACCTTTTCTAAAAATCATTGACGTGATGTCCCTTCCAAACTCTGTATTTCCCTGTGATATTGTGCCAAAGGTATTGAGCATAATGGACGAAAGAAAATGTGGGAAAGTTCTAGTGCTAGATCCAGTATCAAAACAAATTATGGTATTATCTCAAAGTCTGACCTCTTAAAAGCCTACAGAATCGCAAAGGATATAGGAGACGACAAAGATAAATTTAAAATCTCTGATGGATTTGAAAGAGAGGTACCAACTGTTTCTCATAAAATTTATCACAAGATTAACGGCCAAAAATAAAAAAAACTATTTAAACTATAATACTTCTTTGGCGTCATGAAAGCTAATCATATCTCTTTAGGAATTATATTTATATCTTTTATTATCGGTGCGTTTGTTTATCCCCATGCGCCGGATATTATGCCCGCTCATTGGAATGCCCAGGGAGAAATTGACGGTTATATGGACAAATTTTGGGGGCTGTTTTTACTGCCTATGCTATCCTTTGGCCTATTTGCCCTCTTTGTCTTTATCCCAAAGTTAGAACCAAGGAAAAAAAATATAATGGATTTTAAGGATTATTATCAAAGGATAATTTTAGTAATAATAGGATTTCTTTTTTATATATACGTTCTATCAATACTATCGGCGTTTGGGTACAGATTTAATATGGTCCAGATGATGTCACCTGCCTTTGCAGCCATATTTTTCTACATGGGCGCTGCTTTGGAAAAAGTAAAGAGCAACTTCTTTATCGGAATAAGAACCCCCTGGACAATTAGCGACGATGTAGTCTGGGAAAAGACCCACAAGCTTGGTGGAAAGCTTTTCAAAGCTTCTGGGATTATAGCCCTTTTTGGAGCATTCTTTGTAGAAATAGCATTTATCATGGTTATGGCTCCAATCTTGGTTGTGTCCGTCTTTGCTGTTGTATACTCATATGTTGAATATAAGAAGATTCATAAAGGTGAATAATTGGATTTTTTAGAACTTTGTGAAAAAAGATACAGCTGCAGGAAATACCTTGAAAAAGATGTTGAAAGGGAAAAGATTGAAAGATGTCTTGAGGCTTCAAGACTTGCACCTTCTGCATTAAATGCCCAGCCATGGAGCTTTATAATTATAGATGACCCAGAATTAAAAGAGAGCGTTGCGAAAGAGACTTTTGACAAAGTGGCGTCGTTTAATAAATTCTCCCTCTCTGCACCGATACTTGTTGCTTTAGTAAACGAGAACCCCTTGATGACAAGCTTTCTTGGAAGATTTTTCCAAAGGATGGACTATACCCTTATAGATGCAGGGATTGTGGCCTCACATTTCTGCCTTAAGGCAACAGAAGAAGGCATTGGAACGTGCATCCTTGGCTATTTTAACAAAAATAACGTTAAGAAGATTCTTAAAATTCCAGGAAACAAGTCAGTTTCACTTCTTATTGCTGTTGGTTATCCGGGCGATTCCCCTCGGAAGAAGAATAGAAAATCTATAGAAAAAATAAGAAAATATAATATCTAAAAATTATGAATCATTAACAAAATCTGTTTCTAGTTTAGGGGTAGTCTTGTTGTTCCTGATTATGTTAGCCACCCAAGACTCCATGAAACTGTGCAATCTATCATATAGTTGAGAAGCTATTTCAAAATCAAGAGCTATGATCTTTTCATAGTCGTCTCTTGCCCTCTCCTTGAATCCTCTCTCAAAAAATATATTGCCCCTCTGGAAATAAGCGTCTTTAAACTCCGGGTCAATCTCTATGGCCTTGGTAAAGTCATTGATTGCATCTTCATACTTGCTTTCTTTGACATATGCCTGACCTCTTTGGTAGTGGGCTTCTGCAAAATCTTTCTTTAATTCGATTGCCTTTGTAAAGTTAATAATAGCTTTTGAATATTCCCCACTCTTGAACAATGAAAGTCCGGATATAAAAAACTTCTGTGATGCCTTATGGTGATAATGAGAATCTTCTTTTGAAGACTCATTTGAATATATGTTGTCAATTTGTTCATTTTTTATTTTAAATCCGCATTTAAAACAATAGTTGGATCCTTCCGGGAGTTTAGACCCGCACTTGAAACAGTTAGTAATGTCTTCCAAAATAACACCCCCATTCATATGTGCGTTGGTAGCCTCAATGGATATATAAGTATTTTGTAGGAAAACATAACTATTTTATAAATTTACATTAAGAAAGTATTAGCATATATGTTTGTATCGATTGAAGATAGTAAATTGTATTGATTAAAATAAAAAATACTGGGAATTATCTCAATAGAACGAATATTTGCTATAAAATCTATCAAGTAAAATCGACAACTTTATAAACTAATTACATATATTCTGTTTAGGGCCAGTAAGATGGCCAAATATATAAAGGAGTAATAAAAATGTATGGCGAAAATCGAGGCGGCTACAACAGACCACCTCGTGAAATGCACAAAGTAACGTGTGCAGCTTGTGGACAGGAAACCGAAGTACCATTTAAACCAGATGGCACAAGACCTGTTTACTGTAGGGATTGCTACCAAAAGAAGAATCCAAGAAGATATTAAGTAGTAGAGTTTTTTTGTAAAAGGTTATTTCTAATAACTATAGGAAAAGTCCTTTTATTTTTTATATTTACAAATTCTTATTCTAGAGTTAAAATTAATAGTGGCTTTGTTCTGATTGAAAGCTTTTTAGATGGGAGAATATTGTCTGAATGGTAAACAAAAGATATATAAATAGATATTTAAAAGCCTAATAAACTCGCTATTATCGGAGGAGTATCATGTCTAGAAACAAAGGACTCGGAAAAAAGAAGAGACTAAGTAAGGCCTTAAATCAAAACAGAAGAGTCCCTGTTTGGGTATGGGCCAAAACTAAACTAAAAGTTAGATCACATCCAAAAAGAAGAAATTGGCGAAAAACTTCTCTTAAGAAGTAGAGGTGAGGATTTTGGATAATAATGAAGAGAGAATGTATGTAGTACCATTAAGGAAAGTTAAAGAAGCCCCAAGAAAACAGAGGGCTGCGAGAGCAACAAGAGCCTTGAGAGAGTTTGTTGTAAAGCATTCAAAATGCGAGAATGTGAAGATTGACAAAGTCTTAAATGAAAAACTCTGGGAAAGAGGCATTGAGAGTTCTCCTTCAAAAATTAAGATAAAGGTAGTAAAGGGCGAAGAAGGAGAAGAAGAAAAGAGAGACGTCGTTACTGCTTATCTTGCGGAGTAAAGTTAATGATAAGACAGTTGAAGATCAGCGGCAATCCGTTTATTGGTATATTCAGTTTTACTAATAACAATATTACCATCGTAAGAGAAGATATTGGAGAACATGCCAAGACTCTAAAGGAAGCTCTTGGAACTGAATTAATACTAAGTACAATTGCAGCAACTGATCTAGCAGGCATTTATATTGCAGGTAACAATAACGGGATTATACTTCCTTATGTAATTGAGGACGAAGAGTTTCAATTAATAGAGGAAATGGGTATAAATAACTACATCCTTAACACAAAGGAAACTGCTGTTGGAAACCTTATCCTTTCAAATGATAAAGGGGCGATAATCAGCCCTATGTTGACAAATGAGCAGAAGCTTATTGAGGATGTACTCGGTGTTGAAACAACTGTAGCTTCAATAGGGAATCACAAATATGTGGGCAGTGTAGCAAGGACAAATAACACAGGATGCCTTGTACACAAAGAAGCTAAGGAAGAAGACATTTCTCTTATAAAAGACCTGTTAAAGGTCGATGTAAGGATGTCTACTCTAAACAGAGGGGTATCCTATATTGGGGCTTGTATACTCGTAAATGATAAAGGGGCGATTGTTGGTGAAACAACAACCGGTATCGAATTAAGTTATGTTGAAGATATAATGGGCGTATGAGGTGGGCCTTATGATGAAAACCTATACAGTTGAAGGTATTATTAAATTAAAAAGTAGCACAAAACATTTTGTTAAAGAGTTCAATGGTATGAAGGAAGAGGATGTTTTAGAAGACATCTATACCAAATATGGCTCAATTTATGGATGTAAGAGAAGAAACATCGAGATAAAGAGCATAGAAGAAAAACAAGGAGACATGTAAATGGCAGGCGAGGAAGAAGCTATAAGGAAGCTTAGTTCAGAATTGAACTACCTAAATGAGCAGTCAAAAATACTCTCAAATAACTTGTCGTTGCTATCTTCCCACAGAAACGAACTTGCTCTTTCAAAAATAACGCTAGAAGGTCTAAAAGGCACCAAACAAGGAAATGAAATCCTTATACCAATAGGCGCAGGGAACTTTGTAAAAGGAACAATAAGTGATGTTAATACCGTGATAACAACTCTGGCAAGGGATGTCACAATTGAAAAGAGCATTGATGAAACTATTTCAAAACTTGACGAAACATTGAAGGAAGTTGAAAAAAACTTAGGCCAAAATGAGGCAACACTTCAGAACATCAACGCTAGAATGAATGAAATAGAGATGCAGGCCGAAGAAATCCTTCAGAAAAAACAATAATATTTTTATAAATAATTCTTTTCTAAATTTTATAAAAAATAATTAAAAATTTATTTTAGAAGATCGTTGTATCTGTTTTCCTTTCTCTTCTTCCATCCGCCTTTATGGTAAGCGTAGCTTACAATTAAGGGCATGGCAATTGTAGCTTCTGCATAGACCATCTGTTCACTGCCACTCTCAACTTTCCCCCAGGAGAGAGCTTCCTTTAGGGTAGAGCCTGATAGAGCACCGTCCCTCTCATCAGCTACTGTTATCTGGACAGCATATTTATGCATATTAACTTCCTTTCCAAGAACATCTGCGGCAACTGGTACATCCTGTGCAAAGTTTTTTGGAACTCCCCCCCCTATCATGAAAAGGCCAGTGTCTTTTGAAGCAATCTTAATCTTTGTAAGTTCTAAGAAATCCTTTGCGCTGTCGATCGAAACTTTTGGTTTATTACCTCTCTCGTTCTGGTGATATACAAGCCCAAATCCAGCACTGCAATCTGAAAACGCTGGAACAAATATAGGAACTCCCTTCTTGTATGCTTCAAGAACCACAGAGTCATTTACTTTGGCCCCATGCTCATAAAGATACTTCCCCATTGCAACTATGAACTCTCTAGAAGAGTATGGTCTTGTTTCAAGAGAATCGGCTATTTCAGTGATTGTCATATCGCAAACTCTTAACTCATCTTCATCAATAAAGGTATCATAAATCCTATCAATCTCATGCTGCCTGAGCATTTCATCGTCAATGAAAGGTGTCCCCTGGTAGTGCTTAAATCCTAAAGCCTCAAAGAATTCCTGGTCAACGATTATAGCACCTGTTGATACAATTGCATCAACCATGTTGTGCTTTACCATGTCATGAACAACTTTTTTTAGCCCTGCGCTAAAAATGGATCCGGCAAGACACAATATAACTGAGCATTCCTTATCATCTATCATCTTCTCAAATATGTGTGAGGCTCTTGCAAGATTTTTAGCCTGAAACGCCATCTTTGAAAAAGCGTCAATAATCTCTGTTGAATCAAAACTTTTAACATCTATATGTTCTATTTCCTTACTCAATAATTCTTCTTTCGTCATAAAGCAAAAGATTATATTAAACCTTAAATATTTTTCTATATACGAAATTTTATATAATTAACAAATATCTGAATTTGTGATAATATGACAAAGATAGGCATTATAGGCGGAAGTGGTCTGGACAATCCAAAACTTTTGAAAGATTACGAAGAGGTAGCCATGACGACAAAATATGGGAACCCTTCAAGCACTTTTATGACAGGAACAATAAAAGATAGAGATGTAGTAATTCTAGCAAGACATGGAAGGGATCATTCAATTTACCCCTCTGGTGTCAATTACAGGGCAAATATATTGGCATTAAAAAATATTGGTTGCACCCACATACTCGCAACGACAGCTGTTGGATCCTTAAGAGAGGAGATGCACCCAGGACACCTTGTTTTTCCTGATCAAGTAATTGACTTCACAAAAAAGAGAGAGTATACTTTTTTTCATGAAGAAAAGGTAATACACACACCCATGGCCGACCCTTTTTCAGAGAATTTGAGAAATCTATTAATCGATAGTGCAAAAAGACTTGAGTTAAAATATCATTCCAGAGGAACTGTTGTAACAATTGAAGGGCCAAGATTTTCAACTAGGGCGGAGTCCCATATGTTTAGGATGCTTGGTGCAGATGTAATTAACATGTCGACAGTCCCTGAAGTATTTCTAGCAAGAGAACTTGAGATGGAATATGCGACTGCGGCAATGTCGACAGACTATGACTGCTGGAAGGAAAATGAAGAGCCAGTAACTTTTGAGATGATACTTGAAATATATAAAAAAAATTCTGAAAATGTAAAGAAACTTATAGTTGAAACTATTCCAAAAATATAGAAGGTGATTATACGGATAAGAGAGTAGACAGCATAAGAAGCAAGGTAAGAACAATACCAAATTTCCCAAAATCCGGTGTGATGTTTAGGGACATTACAACCCTACTAAAGGATAAAGAAGGATTAAAAGATACTGTAGATATAATCTATGAAAAGTACAAGGATAAGAAGATTGACCTTGTGGCAGGTGTTGAAGCAAGGGGATTCATTCTTGGAGGGGCACTTGCATATAAGCTCAATGCTGGATTTGTTTTGATAAGGAAAAAGGGAAAACTTCCACATAAGACTGCAAATCATGAGTATGAGCTTGAGTATGGAAAAGATTCTATTGAAGTGCATCTTGATGCCATAATGAAAGGGGACAATGTACTTTTAGTTGATGATCTGATAGCAACAGGTGGAACAGCTTTAGCCGCTTGTAAGCTCATAGAAAAGCTTGGAGGAAAAGTTGTCGAAACTGCCTTCATTGTAGGACTCCCAGAGCTCGGTGGGATGAGAAGGCTTAATGACTATGGCGTTTTCACTATTGTAGACTTTGAAGGTGAGTAAAAAAATTAATATTTCATTTTATTAAATAAGAAAGAAAAATATAATTATTTTTTAGTTGGCTCTCCAAAACATCTATCTCCTGCATCTCCAAGCCCTGGGACAATGTAGTTCATTTCATTGAGTTTTTCATCGATTACTGCTGTGACGACTTCTACATCTTTGTGTTTTGCAAGTATTTCCCTTATACCTTCAGGTGCGCTTATGACCGCAACGACGATGATTCTCTTGAAATCTCCTCTACTTTTTATCTCGTCAATTATCCTTGATATTGTGTGGCCTGTTGCAAGCATTGGATCCCCAATCATTATTATGTCATCTTTAGTAGTCTTTGGTACTTTTACGTATTCAACAGATATCCTGGATTCAGGTGCCGGACCTCTCCATGCACTTATTATCCCGGCCCTTGCCTTGGGGAATACCTTGTAAAATCCCTCTATGAAAGGGATTGCAGCCCTTAGGATATTTATCATGACTAGGTTATCTTTATCAGATATCCTGACTCCCTTTGTTGGGCAAACAGGAGTATTGATATCAATCACCGTATAGTCAAATGTCTTGGATAATTCATAGCCCATGTATCTCCCAAGCTTGTTCAATCCTTTCCTGAATATTATCGGGTCTGTTTCCTTATCTCGAAGTTCATCGACAAGTTCTTGTATAGCCAAATTTTGCTTATAAGAAATTACTCTACTATCTCTTTCAAGGTCTTCTATACCCATCTGCTACACCTATGAAGATAGCAAAAAATAGTATTTAAAGGTTAGTATCCAAGATGCGCCAAAGTTCATCCTGGTAGATCCTTTCGTGGCTTCTCGCTTGCTTTGTAATCTTTCCAATAATGCCTGATTTAATATTCTCCTTTTCTAGGGAAGCTATTATCTTTTCTGTTTTATCTTTTGGAGATATAATCATGAGCGCCCCGGATGATATCAATGCAAATGGGTTTATTTTAAGGATGTCGCATATTGATTTTGTTTCAGAGTATAGATTTACTCGTTCAGGATAGAACTCAAATCCCTTGTTTGATGCGTCAGCTATTTCATGCAAACCCCCTAAGATGCCACCCTCTGTTGGATCATGCAATGCGACTGCGCCGAGAGATGATGCAATTAAAGCTTCCTTCACAACTGAAATTTGATTTATCAGTCCCATTGCACTTTTTAAAAGACTCTGATCAAGAGATTTTGAAAGGTGATCATGTTTCGACTCTGCAAGTATTGCTGTCCCTTCAATACCAGCACCCTTTGTGAGCAGGATGTCGTCCCCTTCTCTTGCTCCGCTTGTCGAAACGTATCTATCGGCGAAGCCAATCATCGTCCCTGATAGTATAAGATCTGTTACCTTAGATGAAATTTCTGTGTGGCCCCCGACGATTGAGATACCAATTTCCTTTGCTGCCCGCTCTATATCCTTTGATATTTTTTCTAGATCTTCTTCTGTCGTGCCTTTTGGCATTATTATTGTGGAAAGGAAAAACATCGGCTTTGCGCCCATCGAGGCAACATCATTTGCACAGACATTGACAACATGAAAACCTGCATTTTTTCCAGCGCCTGTAATTGGATCCTGGGATACCACCATTTTCCCTGGAAGATTAGACACATCAATTACTGCTGCATCGATTCCGACATTTGGCCCAACAACAATTTCACTCTGTACGCTTCCAAGGTAAGGGAACACCCTCTTTGAAAGTATCAAACCGTCAACCTTGCCGTCAGGTAAAAATCTCATGAAGTTTCTTTGGAATCTGTTTTAAAAAGGTTACCACTTAGAAAGCCTTATAAAGTGCGTTAGGAAAAGTGCTCTACAGTCATTAAGGTGATTATTATGGCAGGACTTAGACCATCAAGAATTGACAGAATGGTAAATAGGCCGAATTATACGAGAAGAGAGTATGTAAGAGCAGTTCCTGGGATGAAGGTAGTCCACTTTGACATGGGGGAGCTTGGAAAGAAGTTTCCTTACGAAGTCTACATGGAAAGTAAGAATGCTTGCCAGATAAGGACAAATGCCATGGAAGCATCAAGGATTGCTGCTAACAGATATCTTATGAAAGTACTTGGAAAAACAGGTTTTCATTACAAGATAAGAACTATACCTTTCCAGATTATTAGAGAAAATGCAATGGCTTCCGGGAAAAAGGCCGACAGGTATGGTAACGGAATGAGGCTTTCCTTTGGAAAACCTATAGGTTCAGCTGCAAGAATTGACAAGGGGCAGAGAATAATGTCCGTCTGGGTAGAAAAAGAGGGGATTGAAGAAGCAAGAATTGCAATGAGAAAAGCAGCTATGAAACTCCCAACTACTGTAAAAATAGATGTCCAAGAAAGAAACTAATATTTTTTAATACTTTTTTAATTAAAAATTTTAAAATTAAATTTATTATTATCTAGATAGATTATAGTAAACTGAATAGCCATCTTCTACTGCGTAAACATTGTTAATGTTTCTATCGACTAAGAACTGTGCGCCACTGATGGATTTTTGACCGGTGTTGCAGTATAAAACAACTTTTTTGTCTTTTTGTATCTGAGTTATCATTACACCAAGTTTGTTATAAGGGATGTTGACTGCCCCAGGTATATGGCTTTCAGCAAACTGCTCTTCTGTTCTGACATCAATTAGATAAATATCTTCTTTGCTATCGATCAACTGCTTCAGCTGAGATGCGGTCAAAGTTTTGTAAGTTGCTGCCACAATGGGCTGATTTGTAATTTTAGATATGACTTGAGATGTGTATTGATCAACTGCTACCTTTGTAAAGTCCCTATCTGAGCCTGCAAGGACGAAAACCTTCTGTTTCATTTTAAAGAAATCACTTGTCTCATAAATCAGCTTATAGTCACCATTTCTAAGTGTATTTTGATCAGTTTCAGAAAGTATCCTTTTAGACAGATCACCTGTGTGTTCTTCAGAGTCCGGCCCTCCAAGTATTATTATGTAGTCATATGCGGTGTAACCTGAGTCTTTGACCCCAAAATAATCAACCATAAGGTTATTCTTCCTCAGTAAAGAAATAAGGTCAGGGTTCATTCCAAGGTCAATAGAGTTTGCAACGACTGCAACGTTTCCCTGTGCAATTACCCCAGGCACAAAACTTAATGAAAGCGCCAATAAAAGAAGTATTGAAATTGTTTTCCTTCTCATTTTAATCACAAAAGGTAATTTTAAAAATCAAATATAAAAGTTTCTGTTATTAAATAAAGAGAAGGATAATTGAAATTTATTCATGTTCTATTATGCCGCCTATAGATCTTGAGCTTTTTAACCCCAATATCCTTGAAATCTGTTCCATCGGTAGTTTCTTCTGTAAATGAGGCTCTTGTGGCATTGGTTTCGGCAATATGTTTCCAAATCCTACATACCCAGCGTTATCATTTATCATCAAATAAGTCTGCTTTATCCAGTCAGGCCCCCTTGCTATATTTGACATTCTAACTTCATCTATACTGCCTTTGAAGAATTTTTGAGAACCTGCGTCAGACCCTATGTAAAAGTTTCTATCACTGACGTTTGGGGCTCCAATGACCTCAGTTTCAGCTGCCTTTTCGCCATCAACATACAGAGTCATTTTTGCCCCATCGTAAGTGACAACTAGGTAGTACCAACTATTTGTTTGAGGTAATTTCTTACCCCAATCTAAAGTTTTCATGCCTATATCTTGAAAATATATATGGCCTTGCCATCCCTGCCATTTGTCTTGACCAAGGCCTTGTCCGTCCCAATCCCCTTTCTGGGCTATTTTTGTAGTTAAGTTGTTATTGGTAGTATTGACCCATGATTCAATGCTAATAGTAGAAGGTGTATTTAATGATAGGGAGTTACCACAATCTATGTAACTGTTATCCAAGGTGAATTTGACTGCACCGTTTATCTTGCCCAAAGTATTTTGCTCCACATCGTGAAGAATCCCATTATTACTGTTGGATGTCGAATCTATAGCTGCGCCTGATATTTCTTCAAGGTGCTGGACTAAAAGATAATTACTATCCCAAACAGCCGAGGGGTTTTGACCAGATTCTACATTGCTATTCCCATAATACATCCAGATTGAAACGTTCGGAACTGTTAATGTGGGTATTCTAATCCATACGATAGCACGTGTAGCATCGTATGACTCAATCTCATAATCCAAAAGTAATGAGCTATCGGTATTTGTAAACCTAATATCGTTATAGTTATTCTGCATTTCCCCTTTATAAGGAACTTTTACATATGCGGGAAAATTATTAAGAACTGAATATCCAGCATTCACTATTATTATCTGCTCCCTATATCCCCAGTCATCATCCCACCAAGATTGATCTTCTGCTATGGAAAAAGTGATAGAAGTAAAACTAAATATTATTAAGATTATCGTGATAAAAAATGCTTTCTTAAATCTATCTCTATTTGATATGATCCTCATTAGGAAGTATTCTCCATTTGATATTTAAATGTTTGGAAAAGAAAAATGAATAAAATAATTCATTGTTCATCTTCAATGTGGTTTTTCTTATAATTATTTTTAATAATTGACAGTATTGCCTCTATTTGTCCAGCGAATTTTTTCTGCCAAGGGTAGTATTTAACATTTGCTGATACTTTATTATTTATAGAACCAGGCCCTGCATTAGTACCCCACCAATTAAATCTTCCATCAACTATTGAAGGGGCTTTTGCATCGCCAATATCTGGGCGAAATGTCGAGGTGATACCAAATTCATCGTTATTTATTATGTCATTATAGTTTGCTACTACTACTATAGTAACTGGATCTTGAGCTTCTTCAACTTCAATTCCATTATAGTTTTCTTTAATTAGATTATTAGTTATTGTTGCTTGTGAACCTTCTCCACCGAATGTATGGACATATATCCCAGCTGAACTCCATCCTCCCCAAGTACCTTGGCATTTTGTAATGGTGTTTCCTTTAATGACCGCTTGTCCTCCATTTCCAACTTCAATGCCATAATCAATGAAAGATATTCTGGGATCAAGAGTGTCTGGTACTCCTGGCCCTTTACCTGTATATGTGTTGCCTTCTATTTTGGCTATGCTACCAGTTCCGCAAAATATCCCGATTCTTCCTATATTTGAAAAAGTATTGTTCTTGACATTAACTGTGCTTGATTTAGTCTCTCCCCAAATGCTTATCGCTCGTGCCAATGGCTCTCCTATCCCACTTGCCTCAAGAAAATAGTATTGAATGTTTTTAAAAACACAGTTTTCAACTGTTCCAGAACCATCATGAAAATAAAGACTGATACAAACTTTTCTATTTGGATGATCTCCGTCAAATGTGATATTTCTGAAGTTTACATTATCTCCTGTAACTAAAAACAATGCTCTTCCATCTCCCCCATTAGTAGTATCAAAACTGGGCTTTATAATAACAGATTCTTTACTTGATCCTACTAGAGTTAAATTTTTATCGAGTATAATTTGGGCTGTAACTATATAAGTTCCGGGATTCAAAAATAGGGTATCCCCTGGAGATGCAGATGAAACAGCAGCTTCTAAAGTGCCAGTACCTGGATTTACAGTAATAGTAGCTGCGCTAACAGGATTAATTACTATAAATATAGAAGCGACTAATAATATACTTATAATCATTGAATTTATTTTCTTCATAATATTTCACCTCTATTGCGAAACAATAACGTTTAGTCATAATATATTATTTTACTAGTATATAAATCTTTTGGTTGCAATAATATATAAAAAAATTATTAATAATATTATATATAATTATACAATGATTTATTAAATTGTTGGCGATAATTTAAGAATAAATGAAGAGAAAAGGTAAATAAAGAAGCCTAAATAACTCCCTAAAGGAAAAATTAGCCGGAAAAAAATAGGGGAAAATTAAAGAAGTTTTTTACCTTTTTCTGTGAGCTCGATTTTCTTATCCCTTCCGTTTCTATGAACAATAACATACCTATTAGTTTCAAGATATCTAATATTTTTTCGGATAGTGGGTCTTGTAATACTAAGCTCTTTTCCTATACTTGAGTACGAGGGATTTACGCCTAATTTATTCTGATTTAGAATATAATAAATCATATCAAGCAGCTTGTGATTTATTGACTCGGAAATTTTCGGAATAATAGATTTTGTTTCCTTTTCTAAAATCTTGAGCTGTTTTGAGTCAAAGGTATTTTTATCAACTGAAATGATAATAATATTTTTCCTAAAGTAGGCAAGTTCTCTAAGCTCATTAATAAATTCATATAACTCCTTAAATCCATTATTTAAGGCAAGATAATCAATACTGTCTAAGAATAGAACGCTTTTATAATTGATATTGGAAATAAACTCCTTTAGTTTTGACAAATTTGATGAAAGGGCTTTAGGCCCATCTCTTTTTGAAATCCAATAATAATCAAAATTAATATCCTCAGAATCGAAGTAATCCCTATTTTCCCTAGAGATAATAATTCCTTTGTAACCTATATCGACCAGTTCCTTAAAGGCATCAAAAGGCAGAGACCCTGATGGCTCCTTTGAGAGGTATAAATTGCCATCTTCAAGGTCATATTTTAATAGCTGCTTCTTTAGATCATCTTCTTTTTTCTTTTGCTCTGAAATATCCCTTATGATGCATATAATAGATTTTTCACCTTTAACTTCAATCTTACTAATGCTGACTTCCACAGGAAATACGTCGCCGCTACTTTTAATGAAATAGGTCTCAAGAGAAAATCCAGAAGCATCAAATTCCTTGAAAAGGATGTGCTGCAATCTATTTGTTTCAAGAGGTGAAGTAATGTCAAATATATTCATGTTGTCCAAGAGCTTTTCTTTAGTGTATCCAAGTATATTTATGGTGGCTTTATTTGCATCTACTACAATGAAATCATTATTTAAGATTAATATAGATTCTTGAGCATTTTCAAAAAGGGCTTTGAATTTTATTTCAGAATATTTAATCTTTTCTTGGAGTTTTCTATTTTCCGTTATATCGTTTCCTATAGCAAGAATGGCCGATAGATTGCCCTTATCATCATAAATCGGCTTGTTGGACCAGTATACCCAGACTTTTTCGCCATTTTTCTTAATATTCTCATTTATGTGTATGCCGAACTCTTTCGAATGCGTATGGATATCATTCACAAGATTTCTAAGATTACGACCCGTGGATTCAAATTCTGGCACGATAGTCTCGTAGACATTTTTTCCAATTACCTCATCTTTGGTAAAACCAAAAAAATATACCCCATATTCATTCATTGAAAATATTTTGCCTTTACTATCAAATACTAAAATAATGCTGTTTGCAGACTCAACTATCTCTTTATATTTTATCTCACTTTTCTTTAAATCCTCTTCGGCTTTTATTCTTGTGATGGTCCCACCAATCTTCTGTGACAATAGGATAAGGATCTTCTTTGAGGTATCTTGGATCTCATCCTTAGCATGGCTCCCAAGGCTTAGCATGCCTAGGATTTTATTATGATAAAAAAATGGAATTAATGCAATTGATTTTATTTTTTCCTTATTTATTAAGAGATTAATAATTTCTTTTCCTAAGATCTTCGAGTATTCTTTGGTATTGGCAAATATCGGAGAACCATTCTTGATTATTTCTGCAGGAACAGAATTATTATCTATGTTATAAGCTGCGTCCACATACTCTTTTGATAAATTTCTATGGAATTTGAGTATGAATTTTTTAGTATCTTCCTCAAATAGGTAAACACCCCCGCAGTCTACATCCCCAATATCAAATGCTGTATTCAAAACTTCTTCAAGCGCCAATTCCATATTATTTATTCGACTTAGTTTTAAATTAAGTTCTGATTGAGCTATAATTAATTTTTCTAAATTTTTTAAATTAGAGATATTTCTTACTATATGAATAACTCCATCAAGTTTATCATTTTTTAGAATCGGAGAGGAGTTCACTTGCACTGAGATCCTGCCTCCGCCTTTTTTCAGGTACTCCATTTCATATGCGAATACCCCCATATTTCCACTTAGCCTCTTTACCTGAATTTCTTCCAAAATATTATAGTATTCAGGAGGTACTAACTGGACTGGATTCATATTTAAGAGTTCATCTTCAGAATATCCGCTTTCTTTGATACCAGTTTCATTGACATATGTTATTTTTCCTTCGGGGTTATGGATAAAAACCATGTCCGGGGCATTCTCTATAACAAGATTATACCATTGCTTAATGAGATCAGAATCATCACATATTTTATTACTAGCAGATTTCATGTACGCCCTCGGTTTTAAACTTCAAAGTGACTATAGTTCCCTTAGGTGTATTATCGTTGACTTTAATTTGACCCTTATGCCTTTGGATTATTTTTTTGGCGATATAAAGACCAAAACCTGAACCTTTGGTAGGCCCATAACTAAAACCTTCTTCAAACACTTTGTCCTTGATATCTGAGCGAATCCCAACACCATTGTCGGCAAAGGATATCTCGCAATACTCCCCTTCTCTTTTTAAACTAACATCTATCTTATCGGCCTTTCCATGAATTTTAGCATTTCGAACAATATTATCAAAAACGGTAGTTATTGATTCATCTACTATTATCTTACAATTTCCAACTATATTGAGTTTAATTTCAGGATAGTTCTTAACAAGCTCAGAAAATTTATTTTTCACGTCAAATAATTTAATTTCTGAAGGTTCCACCTTTTTATTGAAGACTTTTTCAAACTCCCTTGAATTCTCAATTAACTTAACACTCTTTGAAATTGCCGTCATAACAAGTTTCTTGATGTCCTCATCTTCTGTGGATATGAGGTCACAAAAGTTCAAGGCAACATTAAGATCATTTAATATATCATGCCTCAAAACATTATTCAGAGAATTTTGATTAACTTCGGTTCTATTCCTGCTATTGGTTAAATTTATATACCAATAGCGGGTTTTAGTTGTCATGGACAGCTTGATTGATTTTGCCTTGAAAAGAGAGTATGAACGCCTT